>NZ_NHRP01000030.1:0-34548 GCF_002165385.1 Acinetobacter sp. WCHA39 | reverse complement strand
CAAAATGACCGCTATATTAACCAAGGGGGTCAGTTTTTAAATGCCATTAGGGGGTCATTTTTACACTGCCGCTAACAGATTCAAGGAAAAGATGGCTGGGTGAAACATCCACTGGATGAACAGCTACGTGCCAAAACACAAAACCAGAAACTCAGAACTATACCCGTCAGAATGATCTTCAACGATCCTGAACTGAACCTACGAGCCGACTACAGCCTGTTTGACCGCCAGACTGGACGTTTAATTTGCTCAGGCAATGGGGAAACCTGTCAGCGACTCGGACAGAATGGCATTGAGCAACATCCATGTCCATCACCTGATTTATGCCCACTCGCACAAGGTGGGCTGTGTAAACCTTATGGCAGGCTGTATGTCAATCTGGATGAATCGGATGAGTTTGGGACATTCATTTTTAGAACCACAGGTTTTAACAGTATTCGGACATTGGCAGCACGGCTGAGTTACTACCATGCGGCATCGGGCAATCTACTGTCATGCTTGCCATTGCAATTGACCTTACGAGGAAAAAGTACCACGCAAAGCTATCGTACTCCGATCTATTACGTGGATTTAACCTTGCGTGATGGGATCAACCTGCAAGAGGCAATTACCTCAGCCAAGCAGATTGATGAAGTGAGTAAGGCAGCAGGGTTTTATCAGGAAGCTCTGGATCATGTGGCACGGCAAGGCTATGGCAATGCCAGCTTTGAGGTGGGTGGTGATGAGGGGCTGGATATTGTGGAAGAGTTTTATAATGACCAGCAAAATGCTGTTGAGGTAAAGCCTGACGCAGCGTCCGTTCATCATGGAATGGATGATGTCACAGGCATAAAACAGGGGCTTCAGCAAAGTGTAAGGGCTGTAAATTAGGTCAAGGCCATTGGCAGAAAAATACAGAACTCGGGTTTGTATTGAGAGAAACACCTCTCGATCACAAACTGGGAGTAATAACATCATGTCAACTATTGAATATCAATATCAGGTTCTTAATATCAATGCTGTGATTGGAATTACGGCTTTAAGTCGTTCAACCATCTACGCTCTCATTAATCCCAAATCTGATTACTACGACCCAAGTTTTCCGAAACCTCTCCATTTGACAAAAAATCGGATTGGTTGGTTGTCACAGGAAATCAACGATTGGCTGGAGTCGAAGATTGCACAATGGGAGGGGGAGGCTCGCTTGATTTTTTGTTTTCAATACTACGCTGTTGCACTTCAATCTTGAGACCGCCAACATAATTATTATTGCTGGGCTGAAAGCGTGAAACAAATGTTATATAGTCTCAGCCCACATACACTTACTTTTTATTTTACGAACTCACCACCCAGCGAGTAATTAATGCTGTAGTCACTATACTTACAATAATAGCCAGCCAAAACAGGGTCATGCTAATACCATTACTAATACTTAATGTTTCACCAGTATCTAATTGTTTAAGCTGATCATCTGCAATATCATCTGCTTTCTTAAGCAATACGATTAATTCAGAAATCAGTTCTGGTGTAAAGCGATAAGGGTCAAATTTACCTAAATTATGAGTTCTTAAAAATGAGCGAACTTCTTTGTCAATGGTGGCGTACTTCATTTCCCATGATAAAAAACCAAACTCTTCAATCGTCTCAACCAATAATACTTTAAGTTCAGTGTGTCGCTGATCTTTTTCTAATTTGGCATATAGTGCGTCAATATCTTGTTTTTCCCCCTCTAAACACTGAAAAAAGCAACCATGCCCATAATATAGTGCACCTACTAAATTATTTTTTTTATTTTCTCGTCGAGCGACACTTAAAATTTGAGCAACCTTTTTGTCAACACCGTCTGCTCCACCAAACGGTTTGAAGGTTGCTTTACTGGCATAAGTCAACCGAATTAAATTCTGGGACATGGATTTTTTTCCTTACTGATATGCATAAATTATTATTTTATAATACCATTTCCACGAGGCTTTGTTGCACAAATCTATCTGTAAAGGGTTTTTCAGCGATATAATTTTCAAATGAAGAAGCCTACACACAAAATCTACCGCACAACCAATTGGCCCGCATATAACCGAGCACTCATGAGTCGCGGAAATATTGCCATTTGGTTTGATCCTGCTACGCAATGGTATGCGCCATAAAAAGGCAAACAAGGGCGAAATCAAACCTACTCCGACGCAGCCATCCAATGCTGCTTAATGATTAAATCCTTATTCCGTCTGTCTTTACGTATGGTCACTGGCTTTGTGCAAAGTCTGATTAAACTTTGCGGATTAAATTGGATAGCTCCAGATTACACCACGCTTTGTAGAAGACAAAAGCATATTGATATTGTAATCAGCTACCAAAAAAGTAGCGATGGGCTGCATCTACTCATTGACTCTACAGGCATGAAGTTTCTAGGTGAGGGCGAATGGAAACGCAAGAAACATGGACCTGAATATCGTCGCAAATGGCGTAAACTTCCTATTGGTATAGATGCTAAAACCCTACAAATACGAGCAGTTCAGCTTACAACCAATAATGTCAGTGATTCACAGGTGCTTGGTGATTTACTTAATCAGATTCCACAAGATGAGCAGATTAACTCTGTTTATACCGATGCAGCTTATGACACCAAGCAATGCCGTCAGGTCATTGCAGATCGGCAAGCGCATGCGGTGATTCCACCTAGAAAAAATGCGAAACCATGGAAAGATACAAAGAGTAGCTCGCTAGAGCGAAATGAATTACTTCGAACAATTAAACGTTTAGGCAGGACACTATGGAAAAAATGGTCAGGCTATCATCTTCGAAGTTTGGTTGAAACTAAGATGCATTGCATCAAATTATTAGGAGATAAACTCAGTGCAAGGAGTTTTGATAGCCAAGTGAATGAGATCCATGCACGTGTAGCAGTCCTTAACAGATTTACGGAATTAGGTCGACCACTTACCCAAGTTACGCCTTAAATTTGGCTCAATTAGGGGCGCTTTGCATTTCAAATCTTTGTGCAACAAAGCCTTTCAATACTATAAAAAATTATTGTTTTGAAAAGTATAGACATAATACAATAAACTATAAAATAGTTTTTTATTTTGACATGGATTGTAATGTGGTATATTACTTTTAAGTCTATCACTTTTAATTAATTTCTATTGTGTATTCGCAATGGTCAATTTCAATGTCAGTAACATCTTCGAGACTTCATCGACGACAGTGATTTCGTCGTAGAAAAATTTTAAGTGATAGATTTTATGAATTTTCTTCAGTTACAGACTACTCAGGACTTAGCCAATTTTTTTGAAATAGATTTAAAACACTTAATGTATTTGGTTCATGTTATGCCAGGGCATATTAAGTATAAAAGTTTTAAAATAATTACTAAAAAGAAAGAACGCTTGATTAGTAGTCCTTTTTTTAGATTAAAAAAAATTCAGTATCGTCTTAAAGAAGAGTTTGAAAAAATATATAAACCTAGAAAGTCTGTTTATGGTTTTATAAAAGATAAAAGTATTAAAGAAAATGCTATTAATCATTTAAATAAAAGATATATATTTAATATTGATTTACAGGATTTTTTTGGCTCTATTACTGCTATTAGAATTAAATATTTATTACAAAGTTATCCTTTTAACTTCCCATCTATAGTTGCAGAAATCATTTCTAAATTAATTTGTTATCAAGGTGTTTTACCTCAAGGTTCACCATGTTCGCCTATTATATCGAATATGATTGCCCATAGAATGGATGGGGAGTTAAGTTTTTTAGCAAAGAAAAATAATGCAACATATACTAGATATGTTGATGATATAACTTTTTCTTTCACCAAGAGATTTAAAGCATTACCTAAAGATATATTAACTTTTGAAAATGGGGATTTAAATGTAGGGGCGAAACTAGATCAAATTATTAACTCAAATGGCTTTATAGTAAATCAAAAGAAAGTAAGACTAGGTAAAAGAAGTACTCGTATGGAAGTTACAGGCATTACAGTTAATGAAAAACTAAATGTCCCTAGAAAATATATACGTAAAATTAGAACACTTTTACATTTAGTTGAAAAATATGGTGAACAAGAAGCTGATCGTATTTTTTCAACTTATAAGAGAACCCGTGTATCTAAGTACCCACCTAGAATTGAAAAAGCGATATTTGGAATGTTAACTTACTTAGCACAAATAGTAGGTTATAATAATATGGTTTACTATAATTTGGCTAAAAAATACAATTCTTTAGAATTTAAAAGTAAATTATTAATTATTAAACCTGTAGATTTACAGATAATAGATGCCTTATGGGTAATTCTTTTACCTACGTGTGAGGAAGGAACAGCATTTTCAATATCTAATAACCTAGTTGTCACAGCAGCTCATGTTGTTATTAATGAGGACACTAATCAACCTTTTGAGGAAATTCAAATATATAAAAGTTTTGCACAAGATCAAATATATCATTTAGAAGTACTTAAATATAATATAGATGCTGATGTAGCCATTTGTAAAATTATGGAAAATTATAAAGATGACTCTTTTTTTGAATTAGGTGGGAATATTGAAAATAAATTAAAACTTTTAGGATTTCCTCAATTTCAACCTAATCAACATAAACCTCACTCTGCTGATTGTGACTTAATGTTTAAAACAACAATAAAAGAATACAAATATTTCTCAATAAATACTCCAATTATTGGAGGTAATAGTGGAGGCCCAGTTATTGATTCCTGTAAAAGAGTTGTTGGGGTGGCTTCTAAAGGATATTTTGGGCAAGGTATAATTGACCAAGGAAGTTTAGTGAATAAAAGTATTCATGTAACTATTATGGGACATAATCTTTGTTCTGATATTCAAAATGTTAAAGATTTAATAGACTGAGTGTAAGGTGGCTTATGCGAGGCAATTGAATATCTAATCGTTTCAATTACCTGTATTGTATTAAATTTCAATAAATAACTTATTAAAACATTTAATTTATTTTTTTAATTACCACTCATAACTCAAAGCGGCAGTCAAGAGTCTCCCTAATTGCTTTTGTACATTTGATTGGGTGGTTTGCCGATCACCCCGCACAAATTTTAAAATCACTACCGACCCAGCAAGCCTTTTGTTTTTTGGAGCGTGTAGCTGTACCCCACGAGGTTGTAATCCCATCTTCGTGCAGACTGTCCACTTCTGCAACTCCTTTATCCACGATATAAACATGCAGTGTTTTCGTATCTCCAATCAGTGGATTCTGACTATTAATATTGCTTAAAGTAAATGAGCCACCTTTTTCAGCAATAAAATGGCATCTGCCTTTATAGGAGGTATGAACTGTGGTGATCTGACAGTCAATTGTACGTGGCTTGATTATGTTATTTGATGAACTATGATCAGGACTATTTTCTTCTACATTTTGAACTGGCAATGATGGGGGATTATCACTGATATTAGTTTCAGGTTGTATTACCTCAGCAAGCAGTGGACTACTATCATATTGAATATCGGGCTGTGCTGGAGCAGGAGACTGATCTGGGTGATTTAGGTTTGTCTGAATCTGATGACCTAGAGCCTCGATTTTTGCATTAATTGCCCAACCCTGATCAATTTCCCGATAATCCTCTTTGTCACCCTGAAACCAGCGCATATACAGGTTGGGACGCTGATCTTCAAACAACTTAATTTTTTGGTCAAGTAATGCCAACATACGGTTATAGTTAGCTTCGCCAATTTCAGTCATCGCTTGCTGCTTGTTGTCTATTAAACTTTGACGAGCTAGTTTGGTTTCGGCAATGGCAAATTTAAGTCGAATATCATTACATCTTATTGTGGTATCAGCAAAACAGCCTTTAACCTGATAGCCCAGCTTTGCATAATTGACTTCATTACATGCTGCTAGCATCACTGCTGACAGAATCAATAGATGATAAGGTTTCATGTATTACCCCATAAGTGTTGTCAGGAAATCTTCTTGTAGTAGTGCATAGCTGTCCTGACGATGGTTGTTATAGGTATTATTTCCTATTGATCATGACAGGTGATTGATTCTGCTTACCTGAATGATCAGATAGGAAATATCTGGATACTCTTGATCAGTAATTACAGCCCTGATTGTATTCGCCATCTTCATAGGTGAATGTAATGCTGTAGACAGGATCAGTTTTACCCTCAGCTTCAAAGACCGCATTATATTCACCCTCTGCTCCAATTCGAGTCGAGAACGTATATTGGTCTGCATAACGCAGTTCCTGAATATCAGTACAGCCACGTTTGAGCTTTGCTTTCACATTATTAAAGGTGTCTTTTTTGAGTTGAATCCGTTTGTCATTAACGACAGCAACCAAACTTGATGTATTCCCTGTGGTCATGGCACTCAGTTTTTGCAAACCATACTGGTTATAAGCTGCATAAACTTGGGTGCTGCCCAGTTTCCATTCATTGTATCCCTTGCCATTGGAAGAGGGTTTACCGAGTTTTTGGGTTAAAGTGCTACGTGTATCTTCCATCGTAACTTTTTTACCATTGATGAGCATGTGGTCAATGGCAAAGGCAGAGCTTGTGGAGGCTGTGAGTAAAGCTGTGATGATGAGTCTTTTCATGAGTCTTTCCTTGAATATAAATGTTTAAATTATTTGGAACGCAATACCAGTGCGCCAATAATGATGAGGATTAGAACGCCACCAATAAACTTGCCTACAGATGGGAACATGACCGCAGGCCAGACGATTCCCCGACCAATGTGATAAGCGAATGATTTGTAGCTGTATTGACCCCAGAAGTTCTGGTAAACCGTAAAAAAGAAGCCAATAATAAAATAGCCACCGATTACCCACCCCTTAATGTTTTCTTTCATTATTTATCTCCCCCTGTTGCAAAGTTCACCAGTAACATGAACAGCCCAAGCAAAATCATGAATCCAATAAAGGGTAAGCCCAGAAACGCAATAGCAATGATGACAACAATGATTCCTGCAATTGCCCGCATGGCTTACTCCTGCATACATTGCACGCCATACCGTACAATCTCATCCTGAAATTCGGCTGTTTGGCTAATGATGTAAAATTTCTCCTCCAGTCGATCTGCGCCATATTGATCTTCAATTTTTTCATAGACACATTCACAGGTAGAGCTATCAGCGCCACCCATTTTGCAGCCTTTTACGAATTCACGTTCAGATTTGCTGGCACAGCCTGATGCCCCAGTAAGGAAGAGGATAGATAGGATTGTTAAACAAGTTTTCATGATGACCCCCGTCATTTAATTTTTGGAATTGTTGTAGTGCTTTCGATTCAGCGAATTTGTGCAGCCAGATTAAACAGGCAGATGTAATAATCTCAATACTGATAGGTATTAAACATGCTAAAGATTTGCTGAATGAAAATCAGATGGCTAAGTTAAAAGCCTAAATTCAATCAAAAAATGAATGGGGATGGGGTATAACAGGGAATAGTAAGCCATGATAGAGTCCTTGCGTGTTAAACAAGTTCTGCCTATCACTGCTAAATGATGGTGGCAGAACGAAAGAGGGTTAGCAGACTGGTCACACAAGTACCCAGCACGCACGAATGCGTCCCCCTCTCGTTCCACCGCAGAGGGGTACGACAGGGCAAACAAAAAAAGGCTATAAGCCCTTTAATGCTCTCGTGTGGATCGGTCTGCTAAAACCGACTGACCATGAGGGCCAGCAGGGAAAGGATAATCGTGAGAGGTAGGTTAGTCAATTGTTATTAGAAAGGTTTGGTGATTATAAAGGCTAGATTTTGGTTGCTATATCCAATTTGCGATGAACAAAGGAAACCAGTGAAAAAATGTCTAGAGCATCCTGTTCTGACATTTGCCATACAATTTTGGGTGCATGTGCAGTTGGATTTCTTACTGTCCCAAACAGTCCTACTAAAATATTGCCAAAGCCTTTTTGTTCACTAATTTCTGTTTCTGTCTGTAAATTATTAATGGCTAAAATTGGGGCTTTGATTGAAAAAACAGTATTTACTAATTCTGCTCCATCTGTTCCAAGCCCTGAGAGGCTTCTTATTCTTTCTGCAACACCTTTAATTGCCTCAAGAACAGCATGAAAGTAATTGTCATTTAATAATTCTGCCTGACAATATTTAAAAATTTCAGCATGGGCTTTTCTATCCTCAAGTGTATGTTTCAAGGCATTTGCCCGTGCTAATGCACCTTTTAAGGTCGCTTCTTTGGTAATTCTACGAACCTTTCCATCATCACCCACCTCAAAACCAGAAAAAGCAAGAACAACGTTTAGCTCATTTTTACGCCAGTTAAATGTATCTTTATCTCTTGAGTAGCTAACAGGGTTCAATGCTCTGGTGATGAACATGATTAAATGGTTGCCGACTTCATAGTTATTTTGAGCTGTTATCAATGCATTAAACAGGCGTTTCCATTTTGTCATTTGTGGGGCTATATCCTGCAATTTACAGTCAGCAAGAATGTAGCCAATTTCTGATCCTGTAAGCCCTAATTGCGTATCAGCTAAAATCTTACATGCCGCTTGGAGGTGCTGAGCATCAAATACTTCTATTTTTTCCATACATAGCCTTAATTCTAGAGCTTCTGGTAAATATTCTCTCAAATTTTAAAACATGGTACCTTGTCTATCTCATGAATGAAATTTATCGGTCGAAGTCAAAATCATCTCTATTTCTATCTTTATCTCTTTCTTGGCTGTGCTTTGGTGTTTCCATTTTTAGCCAATAATCATAAGCATTGTCATTAATAAATGTGTTTTCGAGGATTGGTTCTAATAGATTATTGAGACCTACGGCAGCATTAAGGATAAATGCAGGTGGGGTTGAGGAATAGCTTATTCCTTGATGGATTCAACAGCTTCCTTGCGGAAGTCTAGATGTAAACCAAGCAAATTATCTCCTAAAGTTAATACCCAATTTTTACCGTATTGGTGCAGTATACGTCTTAGAGGGGATAGCATATTGTTTTCAGCCAATTCTGTTACAATCGGGGTAGATATTGCACTTACCCAACCGATTCTTTTATCAGCAACCACATCGTAAAAAGTACATGACTAGCGTGGTGAGTTAGTGCTGAAATTCTGATAAGCTGCTCAAGTTTGATCGACTTAAAACCTTGTGGCTGATGTGCATCATCAAAGTATTGTCGTTTTGCCTCATAAAAGGCAACACTTTCAACAAAATGAGTTGGAGTAAGTCAAACTTTGACTATCAAAGCAATATCGCCATATTTTGTTTCTAAATGGCTTTTTAGTTTATGGCATTCCCATTTTACCTTATGGGGCTTATCATCCCAAACTAGTTCAAATCCCAAGCCCTTTAAAGCAATGAGTATCTGTGTGGTAATATGATTCTCATCCCATCCCCCTATAGTTCGATTATCATAGCAACTTACTAGTTCCTTGCTGATACGTTGCAATGCTTCTTGTTGCCATTGATGAAAGTACATTTTATTTTCCTGAATATTTTTAATAAATACTAGCCTTATCAAATGGATATGACAAGGACAGTTAACTTTCTTTAATTTCATTAAGATAAATTATTGAGCTCTTTATTGCGATTCCTCCATTGGATGTGGGTAATGTTGGGCTAAACTGGCAAGATGTAAAAACCAAAAATAGAATTTGCTTTGTTAGATTTGCAGGATATAGACGTTCTAATTTTTGAACCAATTTTATAATCTGAAAAACGCTTACTGATTCGGTAATCCCTCCTAAAATTACGTCAAAATATCTCTTATTTATAAATTCTTAATTTCTTTAGTTATGTAAGTCTTTAATAAAAAAATTAAAAGTAGGCTTTTGTTCTGCAATAGTAACATAATCATAATCTATACGTTGTATCCAGTTCACAAGAGTTTAAGAAGAATGGATCACGCCTATTGTTGCGGCAAGTTAAACTTTTAATGAATGAATTGAGTGTGATTGATCGTTTCCAAATTCTTTTTCTAAAAGATGGCAATACAGGAGTTATCCTTACATGCAGCAAGTAACCAAGTCTCTGATTTTGCTTCGCTGACATTGTCGCACCTATTTATAAAACTTATATTGATGAATGACCACTTTAGTCCACTTCAATTCCTATAAATGTTTTGTAGTAGATAAGTTGATCGACTCTAAGATATGGTAGTAAATCATGGGGAATATGCTATATTAATAAAAAATCAACAAAATTTTGTTTGAAAGGCCTTTGTATGCTTATTTATGCTCGTTTTAATAACTTTTACTCATTTGCAGGGCAAGCAGAGTTTTCTTTTAAGGTAGGTAAACAACCTACCCAATCCTTTTATGATTCTGAAATAAAAACAAATCAAGATATTTTGCGTCTAAATAAAGTTACCGCAGTATTAGGAGCGAATGGCTCGGGAAAGACACAATTTTTAAAAGTTATACCATTTCTAAGTTGGTTTATTGCTCGTTCTAGCCAAAGTTTAAACCCTAGGCAAACAATTTATTTTGAGCCATTTAGAGCTAATGAAAAAGAATCTTCTTATTTTGAAATTGGTTTTGCCATAAAAAATGAACTTGGAGTTTATGATGAATTTCGATATGAGGTAACAATGACTCGTACCTCAGTTCAACGAGAAGCTTTGTATCAAAAAACTAGTCGAAATTTTAGTTATATTTTTGAACGTATTAATCAAGACGATGTAAAACAATATAAACATCGCCAATTTCTTTCCCCTAGTTTGGCAGACGATGTTAATGAGAATGTTTCTTTAATTTCATACGCATATTTGTTAGATAATTCGATTGCTAAACGTGTAGTCGATTTTTTTGATTACATGTCCTACAACCTTGATTCATCAGGTCGTAGCCATAATTCAGATGATGATTTGATCTCTACTTCAAAGATATTTAATGAAAATAATGGATTAAGAAAGCAAGCGGAGGATTTGCTCTGCAAATTTGATACAGGGATAACTAAGATCAAATTTGAGAATGTCTTAGCAATTAAGTCGGATAAAAGTCAAGAAACGATTTTAATGCCTGTTGGTATTCATGAATATGGCGATAAAACTTTGAAATTCCTCTTTGTTAATGAATCCAATGGTACACGTTCAGCTTTTATTTTATTGGGTATGATTTTACCAGTGCTAGAAAGGGGGGGAGTGGCAATTATTGATGAAATTGACAATGATCTACATCCACATCTTTTGCCACACTTAATTGATCTATTTAAATTTGAGCATACGAATCCACATCAAGCTCAACTTATATTTAGTTGTCATACACCAGAAGTTCTGAATATTCTCAAAAAGCATCAGATTTATTTGGTGCAGAAAGAGAATCAGGAATCGGAAGCATGGCGTTTGGATGAGGTGGTTGGTGTACGGGCAGATGATAATTTATATGCGAAGTACATGGCTGGTGCATTTGATGCTGTTCCAAATGTGTGAGGTGGTCAATCATGGCTAGAACTCGTCACATTAAAAAAACAACACTCATCATTGTTGCAGAGGGAGCGCACGATAAAGCCTTTTTAGATCACATGAAAAGTCTTTATGACCATCGGGATTCTGGTCAAAAAGTTACGATTAATTCAGCAGATGGTGGTTCACCTCACGATGTAATTAAGACAGCAATTAAAAAGACAAGTCATGCCGCCTACGATCAAAAATACATTTTTATGGATAGTGATGTTGCTATAAAGCAGCAAGATCTAAGTTTAGCTAAGAAAAATAATATTGTTGTCTTGCTATCCGAACCTTTATGTCTAGAGGGTATGCTACTTGATATTTTAGGGCAGCGAATTCCTGAAAATTCAGAATTATGTAAAAGAGCTTTGCACCCTCAATTGGCAGGACAGCCAACAGAAGCAAAAAGCTATATGTTACTTTTTCCACACGCTGTACTTAATGCTACGGCAAAACAAGCAGTTGTTGAATTAAGAACTCTTCTTATCAATGAAATGAAGAAAATTAAAAAAGCATGAGGACAATAGTTCATGACAGCACCAAAGTTATTTATTTCCTATAGTTGGACTTCTACTGAGCATGAAGATTGGGTTTTAAGGTTAGCTCATGATTTAACAGAGTCAGGTGTAGAAGTAAAATTTGATAAATGGGATCTAAAAGAGGGTCAAGACCCTTATCATTTTATGGAACAAATGGTTGCAGATGAGACTATTACTAAAGTCGTCATGATTTGTGATAAGAAATACAAGAGTCGAGCTGATGATAGGGAAAAGGGAGTTGGCGTTGAAACACAGATTATTTCTTCAAAAATTTATAATGAGGTTAAGCAAACGAAATTTGTAGCTGTTATTGCAGAGGTTGATGATAACGGAAATCCTTTTATACCAGTATATTATTCAGGAAGAATCCATATTGATTTGAGTAACGATGATAAATATACACAAAATTTTGAACAATTAATACGATGGATATTTGATAAACCCTTACATCAACGACCCCAGCTAGGTAAGCCACCAAGTTATATCTTAGAAGAAAAAGTTTCTTTGCTTGGGACTGATGCACTAGCAAGGCGATGTATAGATTTGCTCAAGAGTGGAAAGCCCAATGCTCAAGGAGCGGTAAATGAATATTTTGATACATTATTAGAGAATTTAAATAGATTTAAATTAGAGTATTCTGATGATTTAGAACCCGTTGATCATGCAAAATTAATTTTTAATAGAATTGAAGAGTTTAAGCAACCTCTAGAGCAAATTATTGGAGTGCTATATACAATTGCTTCACATGCCGCAAACGAGGATAGTATCTTAGCTCTTCACCGTTTTTTTGAGGGAATTTCACAATATTTCTATCCAGATTCAAACGGAAAAACGAGCTATAGCTATAGAGTGTGGGATTTTGATTTTTATAAATTTATTGGATGTGAACTTTTTCTTTATACATTAGCAATTTTTATAAAAATGGAAAAATTTTCTGTTATTTCATTTTTATTAAATCAACCATACTACTGTTATAGAGAATCAGGTCGTTCAAAAAAGATTAGGCAATTTAATTTTTTAAAAGAAGATATTGATTCGCTTAAATTTTATTTTTTAGAAGTTGAGGGAAGAAATTGGTACTCATCGGTTGCTGAGCTTATCAAAAGAAGATTTTCAATAAAATTTATAGGACTGGATCATTTATGTCAGGCAGACTTTATTTGTTATTTAAATTTGATGTCTAAAAATATAGAAAATAATGGCTATGATTATTGGAATCCAACCTTACAGTTGTATCATGATGGACATGATGCTTATGAAATTTTTGCCAAATCTATCTCAAAAAAATATTGTGAAAAAATACTACCATTATTAAATATTAATGCCACCTCTAATTTAAAAGAGTTATTGGAAAAACTATCTAATAATTCAGATATGATTCCAAGAGTAGGAGAATGGGGTAAGTTACCTATCAAACGTTTAGCCAATTATGACTTACTTTTAACCTTGCCTTAGTTTTGAGATATGACAGAATTAAATTTTTCAAATATAAGAACTTTTGATGGTAGTAAAGATGGTGGATTTGAAGAGTTAATCTGCCAGTTGGCTCACCTGTGTCCTCCCGCAAATGCTCGAACCTTTGAAAGAAAGGAGGGGGCAGGTGGTGATGCTGGTGTAGAGTGTTATTGGATACTTGATGATGGTACAGAACATGCTTGGCAGGCTAAATATTTTTTAGAAAATATTGATGATTCTCAATGGGCTAAAATCAATGATTCTGTTTTAACAGCATTGGATAAACATCCAAATATCACAGATTATTATATTTGTATCCCTCAAGATTTACCTGATAGTCGGAAAATAGGGCGTGGAGGGAGACAGGTCATAAGTGCAAGGGACAAATGGAATACCCATTGTCATAAATGGGAAAAAGAAGCTCTAAAAAGAAATATGCAGGTAAATTTCCATTTTTGGGGAAAACATGAAATTTTATTAATGTTAAGTCAACGGGATAATCCATCGTTTAATGGACGAGCAAGATATTGGTTTGATGAGTTAATCCTGACAAAAGATATTTTTGAAAAAATCATTAACAGGTCTAGGCTTTCCTTAGGTGATCGTTTTACACCAGAATTTCATGTGGATCTACCTATAGCTAAGATATTTGAGGGGTTAGGGCGGACAAAAGAATATACAGAATTATTGAACTACAATGTGTATGAGTGGCTTTCCATAGTTGGTGAGGTTGAAAAAGCTCTTTTACGTTTGGAAAGTTGTGATAAAAATTATTTTAGAGATTTAGTTGAAAATATAAGTTATCAAGATAAATGGAATTTAATAACTACTGCTGTTGACGACCTAAAAAATAGTTTGAAATGTAAAGACTGGTTCTCTAAGCTAGAGATATATATTTCAGTATTGAGTGAAATTAAAGAGTTTTGTACTGAGCTTATTAGAGTTTATCATTTTGCTTCTGATCATAAAGAAACTGTAGAAACCGTAAGAATATATCAAAATGATATTTATAAATTTAGTGATATAACAACTAATCTATTGAATTTTTTTACGGATAAAATGACTCAAGCTGCTTATACAAGGCAGTTTCTATTATATGGGGATGCTGGGAAGGGTAAGTCTCACATGCTGTGTGATATTGCTTTAACCAGAATGGGTAAGGGATTATCTACAGTGTTTATGTTAGGGCAGCACTATCAGGGTGGTAATCCTCTAGATTTTTTAAAAAGAGAATTAGATTTATCAACAATAGATGATCGTACACTTTTAGGAGCATTGGATGCTTGTGGAGAAGCAAATAAGTCTAATCTCCTGATCATAATAGACGCAATTAATGAGGGGCGATTTAGAAGAGATTGGAATGACTGGTTGATCAGCTTTTTTCATCAAATTAGCCAATATCCACATATAAGTATAGTTGTCAGTTGTAGATCCACCTATCTTAACTATATATTTCCTGAAGATTTAAGAACTAATATTACTCAACAGGAACACAATGGATTTAAAGGGTTTGAGCATAGAGCTGCTTCGATTTATCTAAATAGACAGGGGATTGTTAAGCCATCTGTACCTATATTAGCTCCTGAATACACGAACCCCCTTTTTCTTAAGACATGCTGTAAAGCAATAAAACAAGCAGGTCTGAGTGAATTTCCTAAAGGGTTACATGGAATAATAAGTATTTTTGAATTCTATATTCAGAGTGCCCAAAATAAAATTTCTAAAGTAAAAGGGTATAGACCACATGAAAAAGTCATTTATAAGGTTCTGCTACAGTTAGCAGGAAAGCTTTTTCCAGAAAATGTTTATGGGCTAAAATTTGAAGAAGCATTTGAATTAATTAATGGTTTAGACCCACGTAAGGGGACTGGTGAGTGTTTATATGATTTGATGCTAGAAGAGGGTTTGATATCCGAAGATATTGAGTATAATAAGATATATGATCAAACGAATTCTAATGTGGTTGTTCGTTTTACTTTTGAAAGATTTAGCGATTACTTGATTGCTATTAGTATAATGGCATGCATACAAAATGTTCATGAACTAGAAGCAGCATTTAATGAAAATTATAATTTTCAACTTCTAAAATCAAAGCAGAACAGCTTTAAGTTTTTAGGTATCTGGTCTGCACTTAATATTATCATAGCTGATAAATTTAAAACTGAGTTGATTGACCATTTTCCTATTGAAACTCTAAACTATTATTTTTTTGAAGATGTTTTTGTTAAAACTCTAATAAGTAGAAGCACAAGGTCATTTACTGATAGAACAATAGAAATTTTTCATAAAATTCCTAATAATTGTTATGAAGATCATAGAATAAATATTTTATTTGCATTAGCAACAGAACCTACCCATAAATTGAATGCAGTTTTCTTAAATGATTGGCTTAAAAATATGTCTCTCTCTTCAAGAGATTCTTATTGGTCAACTTATGTGGCATATGCTGATGAAATTGAAGAGGAACATGAAACAGAGTCCAACCTTAGAGCATTAATCGAATGGGCTCTGAGCAAAGAGATTGCTTTAGCAGAAAAAGAAAGGCTCTACTTATGTTCTATAGTATTAACGTGGATAACATCAACTACAAATAGAAAGCTACGAGATGAAGCAACTAAGGCAGTTACTCATTTACTATGCTTTATTCCAGAGAAAATTATCTTATTTCTTGAAAACTTTTATGAAATAAACGATCCTTATATTAATGAAAGAGTTTACGCTATTGTCTATGGAGTCTTGACAAATCTTCAAGATAACTCTTATACATCTAAAATAAGTCAGTGGATTTTAGAGCATCACTTTAAAGATAAATATCCATATCCACATGTTCTATTAAGAGACTATATTGTCAGTATATTGCTTTATGCAGAACATAAACAAAGTCTTCCTATTGATATAAAAAGGGAGTCTTTTTTACCACCTTATAAGCAGAAATGGGCTTTAAACGACCCTATTCATGTTCTGAATATTGCTGATCAAGATAAAAATGAGATTTATTACTCTGTTATGAGTTCTATGTCAGATTTTTATTGCTACAGTATGAGAGCTATTGATGAAGTTACTTGTACTGAATTAGATATAGAGGATATGAGGGTAGGATTAGATGAGAAAATAAAATTTGCAAAAGAATTACCTGCAAATTTAGCTACTGAGTTGGAAGCTTTGATTTTGGAAGAAGCAGATTATCTTTTGATGAAAAAATTAGAAGAATCTAAATTATGGAAATCTTTAAATTTTGATAAAATTTTGGAAGAAATTTCTAATAATAGAACAAAGCAGATTGCTCTTGATCCGAATCCAGAACCTAATGAAATTATTAATTTTAATAAAAATAATAAAAAAAATGAGAAAACAAAAATACAGTTATTTTTAGAAAAAAACAAAGATAAATTTAATTTATTGCAACAAATTAGAGCTAAATGGGTATTTAAATTATCTAATTTCGAAATTGTGATGCAATCGAAAAAGCAGGCGCAACGATGGATTTATTTTAGAGCAATGCAGCTTGGTTGGAGTGATGAGTTATTTAAATCATTTGATAGAAACTTATCTTCTAATGGTGGAAGTAGACCTTTGATAGAGCGAATCGGTAAAAAATATCAATGGATTGCTTATCATGAATATTTAGCCTATTTAACAGATAGCTTCCAAGTGAAGCCCGATAGTCGTTTCCCTGAAGCAGTTTCTACTGATTTTCTTGGGGGTTGGCAATTTGGTGTAAGAGATATCGATCCAACATTATTGATTAGAAGAACAGGAGATGATGGTTGGTCAGTAAATAATACTAATACATGGTGGCAACCAATTTCAGTAAACTTTACTACGAGCGATCATATAAATGAATTACAGAAATGGCTTTGGACTGAAAAGAACCTACCTCAGTTTAATAAAGCTCTTATTGTAAAAGATGAATGCGATATAAGTTGGTATGCTTTAGCTGGTTTTGTGAAATTTAGAAAAGAGCCAAAATTATATCAAGATGAAATTCCATCTCAGGATTTTTGGTATAGAATTAATCCAGTTATTATATCTAATCAATTTTTTTCTGATTTTAAAAAAAAGGTCATGGGGCAGGAACTTTGTAATCCTGATTTAATTGAAACGCTACGAATAGGATATCATTCTTTTCTGGGTGAGCATTGCTGGCACCCTTGTGTAGATGATTATCTAAATGATTTATCTGAAGGTTTAGGATGTAGATTGGATCATATGGATGAGAATTTAGAAGCCTTTTCTCCAATCTCAAAATATGAATATGAGGGTAGTACTAATGATGCTTCTGTTAAAGATGGTATAAACTTTTTTCTTCCCTCACCACAATTTATTCATTCATTGGGTTTAAAGAGAAAAGCTTTATCTATTAATAATTGGATTGATTCTTCAGATCGAATTGTTTTTCAAGATCCAAGTGTTGATGAAAGTGGTTCTAGTTTTGCTTTATGTAGAAAAGATATACTTGATAATTGGTTAGAACAAAATGATTGTAGATTGATTTGGTTAATAGGTGGTGATAAAAAACTTTTCACAGAGTACAATCATGATTTTTATGGACAGTTAAACTTCAATGGTTTTTTCTCGGTTGATAACAATGGTATAGATGGGAGTATATGGACAACAAAGACAGAACCCAATAGCGATGACTAGAAACAAAAATATTTCGCTTAATTTTGATTCTATTTCTTACTTAGCTCGAAAATCTATTAAGTGGGATGGAAATAAAATTCCAACTTTATCATCTTTACTATTATATCCCAATCTAGATTTTGACATAATTAAATCTATTTGATTCCTAGTTTTTATACATAATTTACTTGTTATATAATCTATGAAATTTTCTATTATTAGCATATCATCGTATAGCGATTTGAATTTTACAGATTGAATTGAAACTCCAATTAACTTCCACCAAAAATCTTGATATTCATTGAAAATAGGTATATTACTATTGAAATAAACTTCACCAAATTTTTGCTTATCAATATTTACGTTTCCATGGTAATCCTCCCATAAATAACTGAATTTAAAAGTAGAGGTTAAGCAGCCATCAAAGGTGGTTTGCCTCCGTTAGCTTGATGTGGTCGTTCATGATTGTAGTGCCACAACCACTGTGTTGCATAATCTTGTACTTGCTCCAATGTATCGAACAAATGTTTGCTCACCCAACTATAACGCATTGTACGATTGTATCGTTCGATATAAGCATTTTGTTGTGGCTTGCCTGGTTGAATATATTCAATACGGATACCATGCTCAGCTGCCCAACGTACGAATTCGTGGCTGATAAATTCAGGTCCATTGTCGCAGCGAATCACAAGCGGTTTGTCTCTCCATTCGAGCAATTGGTTAAGTGTACGAATGACGCGCAGTGCAGGCAGTGAAAAACCTGCTTCAATCACTAAACCCTCACGTCGATAGTCGTCAATTACGTTAAGCAAACGGTAACTTCGTCCATCACTTAACTGATCATGCATAAAATCCAATGACCATACTTGATTTGGATGAGTTGGTTCCTTCAATGGTTCAGGTACATGTCGTTTTAATCGTCTTCTTGGTTTGATCCGCAGATTCAATGCCAGCTCACAGTAAATACGGTAAACACGCTTATGATTCCAACCACACTTCTCAACATGGCGTAGATAAGAGAAGCATAGCCCGAAGCCCCAATCTGTATTTTCTTCGGTGAGTTCAATCAATTGTTCTGCAATCAGTGCATTGTCATCGTTCAATTTGGACTGATAACGGTAGCAGGTTTCACTGATACTAAATGCACGGCAGGCCAAACGAATACTGACGGCATGATCACCAACGGCTTGTTGTGCCATCTGACGACGACAAGATGGCTTTACCACTTTTTTGACATGGCTTCCTGAATGATTTCAGCTTTAAGCCGCTCTTCAGCATACATCTTTTTTAGCTTGGCATTTTCGGCTTCTAGTTCTTTCAATCGAGTAATTAATGAGGCATCCATGCCGCCATATTTAGCCCGCCATTTGTAAAAAGTCGCATTACTCATACCATGTTCACGGCAAAGGGTGGCAACAGGCGTGCCAGACTCCGCTTGTTTCAAAATAGACATAATCTGACTGTCAGTAAATTTAGATGTTTTCATGCAGAATCTCCTGCTTTGATCTTAAGAGAAAATTCTACTTTTACATCCTTTTATTTTTAGGGGGGATTACCAAATGAGCTGTATGAAATTATTCATAATGATTTACCTAAAATTGTGAATAAAAATGAACTATTAGAGTCTACTAACTTGCTGAAAAAACTATCTTTAAGCTGGGAGGTTTTAATAGAATATTGTTTATTTCCTAATTTGGTAAATAAAGTTGTAGTTGGTGTAGCTGGGCGGTCTGATATAGATAGATCAAAATTTATCAGTGAATTATTGGGTGAACAACAAGATGCTTATGTTACAGAAGCAATTCATTCTTGTTACTTTTTACATGATAATAAAAGTCAAACTCTAGAATTACTTAATTCACAATTAATTCAGTGTCCTAAATTTAGATGGGATAATATCGTAATTAAAAAAATTAATGGTTATGAAGAAGATAATTTATTAACTGTAGGTGTTAAATTAAATTTTTCAGAATTTATTATTTGGTTTATATCTGATTTTGAGTATATGGAAAGTGATATTTTATTTTTAAATTCTCTTAATTATGAAATTTATAAATATATAGTAGTTAACGAAAATAATTTAAATGATGCTAAAAAAATAATATTGAAGCTTGAAATGAAAAATATTCAAATTTTATTGAATTCTAATAAGCGAGAAAATGGTTTTGTTTCTGAAATTAAAGGAAAAATAAAATCTTGGAATGATATGCCAAATACTTTAATATTGATAGATGGCTTTAAGTTTGTTTTTGGGGAATTAAATAATTTTATAGAAGATAAAGATGTTATATTATTGACTCAAAAGAAGTTCTTTAGAGTTTTGCAGAAAATATTGTCAAAATTGAGAAAAGGTGAGCAACAGGCTTTCAAGAGACAGGAAGAAGATATATTAAAAAATACTATGTCTAGTATTGCTTCCTTTCAAGAAGCTGATCATGATTGTGAAATTAAAAGAGCTGTAGAATACAAAGATAATAATACTTATTTTGAGGAGGGGTCAAAATTAAAAATATCCTTGCAAGATAAGGATATTGTGAATAAATATAATTATGAACTTTTACTTAATAACTGTAAAGAGCTGCCCTTTTATTATGCTGGTTTGGAATGCTTGGTATATCATAAAGATATAACTAAAGTTATGGTTGAAAAATTAGAAGATGAGTCTGAAATAAATTATTGTAAGTTTCAAGATGATTTATATTTGAGAAGTAATAGACAACCAATACAATTATCTTTAGCTATTGATAAACTTAACCAAAAGCTGAAAGCAGCATCACAAAATAAAGTAAATGTTCAGGATATGGTTGGAAATAGTAGGAATTGTGTGATATCAGGTTTTGATGAACCTTTAGTAAGAGTTATTGGGGCAGAGGAAAAAATACGTAAAGATATCGCTGAGTTCATTGGAGAAAGTTTTAATGATCAGGTGGTTGGGATCTCACTTTCTCATCAATTTAATACTAAATTTTTATCCAAAAAAATCAATAGAAAAAAATGGGATGAGTTTTCTTCATTAGCTCATAATGTGGCAGGGGATACAAGTTTGCTAGGGGTAAGACAATTATTAGAATTTGCTATGATTTTTTTCGATAAACAAAGCTATAATGATCTATATAAGATTTATAATTCTGCTGTATGTAATGCTCTAACTTGTTCATTAGAGTGTAATATAAAAAATATATCAATTTTAGATGATTGGGAGTATGTTGAAAATTTAATTAAAAAATATGAAGTTAATCAGCCCTATATTGTGGGTCGAATCAATACTAATCTTGCGGCAGGTTTACCATCTTTAATCTTTAGTGAAAATGATAAAATTGATATGTTAAGGAACTATTTATTTTTACCAATTAGTAAGAATGAATTTACTGTAGCATCTCCGTTGCATTATGCAACAATTAATAAATCTGTTCGTCCAGAGTTGTATGGGGCTATTTATAAGATATTAACAACAAATATTCCACCAGAATGGTATAAGGCTTTAACGACAATTGTTACATTGGAAAACGAATCATTAACTGTTTTCTATAATCGTGATCTAATTAATGATTCTGGTTTTTATATTTTTAAGCCAATAGATTGTTAAGGGTAATTAAATTTCTATATTTATTATTTTGGTGATTATTTAAAGTAAATAAGTTTTTAATCTGGATGAAATGTTATATGTTATTGGATATTCAAAATACATTTAGACAAAATCGTGAAACATTCAATGAGGACTTTCGCTTACGAGTACATCGCTCATTAAGTTGGTTACAACGTGCTGAACAAGCTCGACAAGAGCATGATATTGATTCTCAATTTATTTATCTATGGATTGGATTTAACGCAGCTTATGCTAAAGACTTAGGTGCAGGTTTGCGTTCTACTGATAGGGGAGCTTTCGTAAACTTTATTCAACGTATCTGTGGTCTGGATAAAAAGCAAAAAATTTATCATGCGGTCTGGACTACTTTTTCAGGGAGCATTCGATTTTTACTTGATAACCAATTTACCTTTCAGCCTTTCTGGGATTATCACAATGGTCTAATTTCAGAGGATGCTTGGTTAAACGATTTCACAAAAAATAGGAAAAAAGCCTTAGATGCTTTAACACGTAAAGATACTGATACAGTATTACTTTCTGTATTTAATCATCTTTATACATTGCGTAATCAGATTATTCACGGTGGTGCGACATTTAATAGTACGGTTAATCGCAATCAGCTTGAAGATGCTTGCAATATTTTATCAACAATTATTCCTGAAATGTTAGTGGTAATGCTTAATTATCCACATGATAAAACATGGGGTAAACCATTTTATCCTGTAGTTAAGGTCTAATTGATGCCTTGTAAAAATATTTTTAAATTTTATAAGGATAGGGACACAACCTGTCCACTCCATATTGAATAATAAAGCCTTATCAAAACGATAATTTAATAAGGGGCTTATTCAATGAAATTATCAAAATCTATTTTACTGGCAAGTTTACTTGCTGCAACTACATCTGTTTTTGCAGATGACTTTATTTCTGCAAATGGGGTAAAGCTTACAGTCGGTGATTCACTAAAAACGGTTACAAGCAAACTGGGTAAACCTACAGAAAAAAATTCTGACTTTGTTATCTGGAAGCTAAAAAATGGCAATAAGATCGCAGCTCGTTTTGATCAATATGGCTTAAGTAATGCAACATTAAGTGGAAACGTGCCTACTGATTATTTATATACAGATGGTATTAAGATTTTCCTTAATAAAGAAAGCATTAGCACCATTGAAAAAAAGCTTAAATACGGTTGCTACCATGAGGGCTGGGGTGAGGGTGCAATTGCAGACTATGTTGTGAGAAGTGGTCCAGAGGGTTCAATCAATCTGATTTTTAATACTTGGGGTGGGGACATAACAACCAAGCAATTAAAAAGCCAAAAAGTATCAGCACTCAGCTTGGGCGATGATGAACCATTTGGTGAACAAAAATATTGCCACGATCAATAAGAAACTTAAAGGACTCTAAAATGAAAAAATTAATCATCGGATTTACTGTTGCTGTCTGTAGCCATTCATTATTCGCAGCGTGCCCAAGCCAGAGCAAAACGGTATTCAACTGTACAACGACCAATAACAAAGTGATTGAGGTCTGTGATGCTGGCAATACCATCAGCTATTCATTTGGTAAGGCAAATGCTACACCAGAGTTGGCGATTACAGTTCCTCGCAATAAAGTCACCACCTATCAATGGGAGGGCATTGGGCGCTATGAGAATTATGCGATTAATATTCCGAATGGAAAAACCATATATCGGGTCAATGACAGCCTGGACAAAATGTCTCAGCAATATACGGCTGGTGTTGAGGTTTCTAATAACGACAAATTACTTGCCACAGTTGAATGTGCCACTAATAAAAAAATAATCAGTAAAATTCAGGGCATCAAACTTCGTCCTGAAATGTAATCCTAGTTTTATCTTTCTCTGGGTTCTTATTTTATTTTTTCGAAATAAGAACTTGAATTTTCATTTAAAATAAAAGGTTATTTAATGAGATTATACTATCTTATCGGGAGTCTGTTGCTTATCGCTGGGTGTCAGGATGCCTCAAACAATAAGCCCAATGTAGATTCCACTGAAAAGGCTGAAATGATTCAGGAAACACAACCTGTTAATGATACCGATGATCAATATAGTGCAGACGGCTTAACCCGTTATGAAAATGAACAAAGTGTAGAGGAAATTGAAACACCTCAAATTCCCGAAGAAGCGCCTGTACGAATTGAACTAAAATTGAATTCTGCCTATGCAGAATATGGTTTAGGAAAAATTGAAGTGCAGGCAACCACTGATCAGGTAACGATTAATCAGGTTATTTTAAATCGGGGACAATGTAGTGCAATTGATAATTCAATTAAAATGCCCGTTACTTTGAGTTTTGGTCGTACTTATACTGGATATATTAATAATTGTGCTTTAGATAAAATTATTGAGGTTCAGATTAATACTAATCTGGGTAACTGGAAATTTGACATATAATGAAAAAAAGAAACGCCAATTTTGGCGTTTCTCTCTATGGAACTATTGATTAGCCAGCAGAGCTAATTTTTTGCCAACCAAGGCATAGGATTGAGTATTCACAATGGATGGGCAGCAAGAGGGATCATCTTCTGTATATTCGTGGTTTTCAATTGTAATAATACCATCTTTACTAATATTGGTGACTTTGGCACTTAGACCAAGATTATGATCAGTAATAAAGTTGATCTGACCTTGTTGATCGGTGGTAAAAATAAAAACTTCATAGCTCATGGTTGTTGCATGACAACTCGTTTCTTCACAGAAACTGGCTTCTACAACATAATCTGTTTTTCCATCACTATTTAAATCGGACTTAATAATATTTTTTGAATTTAAGCCATATTTATAATAATCATCATCAGAAGCAGAACGTCGAGATTCTTCATTTAAGAATTTAATCGATTCAGCAACTTTATTGTCAACCAAAGTTTCAATGCCCTGAAAAGAGGATTTATTCTGAATTACCTTTTCTTCAGCTTGAGCTTTAACTGGTTGTTCAGATTTTTCATTTTCAGCGTGTGGCAGAACTTTTTTAATGTTGTCACAGGCAGTTAAGAGAGACGCACTGCTGAGTAGTGCTAGAGTTAAAATAAAAGGCTTCATATAGGATTCCATTAAAATGACCTATATCTTGTAAATGTCAGGATATAGGACATTGGTGAATATTTAGTTTTTGGGATAATGAATGGTTTTAATGACACGTGGGTCATGTTGCCGTAAAGGTAGGGGAGCTAATCGTGAAACGATGAGTAGAGCGATAAAACAAATAAAAGGTGTAAATATTGCTGATACCAAAAACCAGAATAAAAAAGATCGACCTTGACGATTGGCATACAAAGCAATGAGTACTGAAAAGAACAGTAAAATGATAAAAGCCATAGATTCACCTTTAAGATATAGCCCTTACGCCAATACCTCCTTATGGGAAAATATTGGCGTTATTTGTGATTATTTAGTGGGTTCACCATATTGATTGCTGTGGTTATCTCCCTCTGTTGCCCACCAGAAGATTAATAAAAAATAACCAATCCCTGTGAAACTAATCAGATACCACCAGCCAGATTTTCCAATATCGTGTAAACGTCTGGTCGATACCGCAAGAGCAGGTAAGAACATGCTGAGTAGCAGTAGAATAAGCAAAGGACTTTGTGAGCCGAAAAGACCTGAGATAATCAGTAATAAACCAAAATAAACGAGGTTGAAAAACCAGAACTCTTTACGTCTGGCACGACCATTAAAATTGACATAGTTTTTTAGACATTTTACAAACCAATGGAAACCTGAATATTTCTCTTCACTTTGGTCCGTATTAACGAGATCAGCAACGCCTATATTTGTGCTGCTACCGAGAGCTTTATATACACCAACAGCTTGACCTGTAGCATTTAGGTCAAAATCAACCTTAACGCCACGTTGCGGTGAGGAAGCGTCTTTCCATTCACTGCCTAAGAATGTATAGCGATTTTGGTCATCCCCAGAGATAATGCCTGTATTGGTCTGAATCGAAAAATCAAGAATTGTACCTTTCATAATAGCTCCGTATTGAACAAGTTTAGTTTTCTTGTTTTGTAGAGCTATGATGCAGGGGCAGTGGGACAGGTGATGTCCCTTGTTGAAAAATAAATAAAAATTTTAGAAAAATATTTATGCAGCGATTTTATCTAATTTGGATGTCGTATGTTTGCTCGACCCAATGTCGTATTTTTGCTATACTTCAACAAGACGATAACGATAGTTATTGGAGAGTATGATGACCATTAAAGACAAAATTCTTAAACGTATCCAAGATGCAGAAAATTATGTTTTTATGCGTCAGGACTTTAGTGACATTGCCAATTATGATCAAGTTGGACGTGCTTTACGTGAACTGGTTCAGGACGAAAAACTGCTTAAAGTCGGTTATGGTCTCTACACTAAAGCAAAAATTAATTTCATCACAGGAAAACTTATGCCTGCCTGTCCAGTCGGTGCGGATGGGGTAATTCTGGAAGCATTGGAGCGATTAGGGGTAAAATATACTTTTGGGAAAGCTACGGCTGCATATTTAGAAGGTAGATCAAACCAAATTCCGCCACCAATGCAAATTGAAACACCACGTCGTTTTACACGTCAATTATCTGCGGGACGTAAGCAAATCAATGCTTGATCTAAAAAATATATTTTTGAATAATTTCATTAAATTCATAGAGTTTATGATGATCTAAAGAGTAATATTCAACTATTACATCTTTCTATATGTTGAAAAACTCGTTCACAAAGTTCTATTGCTTTTGGAGTTAATTGCCAGTTTGGGTTTTCATCAAAGTCTTTAATGATTTCTCGACAAAACTCTAATTTAGATTTAATGGTTCCAACTCCTGTACCATCAGCAAAAGCAGGTTTTGTCGTTTTTGAAGAAGCCTTTTTGATTTGTATATCTATTAGCTTTCCGATTCCATTATCTGGATGATCGAAATAATTTTCATCTTTAATATTATTGATAAGTGAAATATCGTAACTTACCTTAGTTTTGTTATTCATGCGAGAAAACCTAGACTTTGCTACACGGATAATGGAGTCTTTAGGTAAGGTATTTTCAGTTTCTTTGCACTTTAAAATAAAATAATTTTCAGCTTTTAGTTCGGATTTTAATATTTTGACACGATCACCTTTACTCCTAATATCACCATCAGCAATTAATAGCATTTCACTTGCTATTGCTTTAGCACTTAACCCTCTATCATCTAAATGGTTGGCATGGTGATCGTCAAATGACCAATGTGTTAAATTACTACCAGCATACTCAACAAAGGCATAGTGATAATTTGGCATAAAACGGCGGTATTTTTTATATATTTCAGGGTTGGAAAATTCTAACTTATTAAGATATTTTTCCATATATTTAGTGATATATAGGCGATCTGTAATACCCTCTACCCAAATAGTGCAATTGGCTAAATATATAGATGATGGTCTGACTCCCAAAGAAGCAAGCAGGTCTCTATCACGACCACAGCGATAAATTTTAAACTCAAATTCTTTTGGATTATTTTCTTTAGGCTGTTTAATAAATTTTTGAATTATTACTTGATCAGATTCATCAGCCATATCTAAAAGGTGGTTTGAGTGGGTTGTGAAAAAATAAAAGTGATTGGTCTCATTTAAATAGAAATTCATTAATTGGCGAACCATGCCTGCATGCATATGTAGTTCAGGCTCTTCTATAAAAAATGCGTAGATTTGGTCATTGCCATCTTTATCTATTCTTTTCATATAAGCTTCATAGGTCAATATGATAGCTTGTTGTAGACCATCTCCAAGTTGTGAAATAGGAAACTGTTTATCAGATCCTATTTTAATATTTACAACATCTTGATCATGTTTGGGTATGAGTGAAACATGCTCATTATCAAAGAAGTATTGGCTTAATTTTTCTTCATATTTTTTTATTAAATCACGTTGCTCAGGCTCTCCAAGCAAATGAACTTTCAACTCATGATATAAACATTCTCCTGTAATAATATTGGAGGAATTGAATTGTTGATCATCATGAAAGTAGTCTTTTTGGGCACGTTCTATATATGGCTGCTTATTCTCTATATCTGATACTGGTCGCATTCCACGTAATACAGGAATATATTTCTTATTGGTTTCTGTTAAAAGTGATGAGTCATTATTTATAATATTATTTTCGATTTCGACAATCTTCTTGGTTAAATCATCTTTTTTTTCAAAGCGAAATGGTTTTATTTTAGCGAAACAGTTTAAAAAAACCTCTTTATATTGACTGCGAGGGAATTTGGGAGTTGTAATAATTTCATTAAAATAGCCGAGCAATTCATTTTTATATGAAGAAGTACTACTATTACCCATCCAAATATTTTTGGGTTCATTTTCCACTAATTTCTTTAAAATACTTATTTCTGATGTTGCATCGTAAAAATTATTATCTTTAATATTTTTTTTAGAAGTAAAAAATGATCTTAAAAAACGACTTTTTCCTGCATTGTTTTTACCAATAAAGAAATTTAATCGCTTTATTTCTATAACTTGATCATATCCTGTTTCATTAATAGAAGAATAATTTTCTAAATTTTCTGCCCAATAATATAGTTTTTCGTTCATGATATCTCTTTGAGTTTTTGGTTAATTTATGTGTTTGATATTGAATATATTGGATTGAAAAAGTGTGTTTTATCCATATCAATTTTTCCTTTTTAAGATAAAACCTCTGCATAAATTAGTATTTCAGGCTTCATTAAATAGTCCATAGGCTAGTATTTTGTATTCTTCAATAAGGCCCTAAAAACCGTATACCATTAAAATGAATTAAATGCGTGGGGGCATCCGCAACCCAGACTTCTGTTTCCCAAGCAATATCACCTAAATATTTCCGCATAATGACACGGTCAGGAAAGGCTGTGACATAAACTAAACCAGCAGATGAATTTTCAAATAACTGAGCCAGTTCCTCATGGCGTTTGCCATCTACAGGACCATGACTGGTGACTGATTCAATGAGAATTAGCCAATCTTTTTCAGAAAAGTACAGAACGACATCTGGCATTTTACCGTGTTTGTTAATTGTCACACCTAAATCTGCCAATAGAGCCTCATTAAAATGTCCAACTTTTGAGCCTGTATCACCAGCATAGATTAGCGTCGAATTAGGGGCAAATCGAGGTGCAAAGTCCTCAATGATCTTTTTGATTAACTCGCTGTGAGCACCTGGCGTAAGAAGAATTTCAGTATTACTATCAATCTGTACAGGAACTAATAAATGTTCTCTTTCTTTTGCATATTTAGAAACCAATGTATCTCGATCTGCTAAATATTTTTCAAGGTTATTTTCCCATTGCTCTGTACCAAAATTCTGCAACAAGGCTTTGGCACTAGGTTCGATCTGGTAAACAGTTTTACCACTATTCACTGGCCGATTAGGTTCATCTGGATTATAAAGAATCAATCCAGCACTGACGAACTGATGTAAAGTTTGTCTTCTTACTGTTTCACGGGAATTTGGTGCATATTGCTTTTGATAGTGTAAATTCATCCAGTCCATGATTGGTGTGACACCCATAAGGGGAGACTGTAAATCTTGCCAGTTTCCATCAGGCCGTAAATCTAAAAGAGCCAAAAGTGTTAAGGCTGAACGTTCTTGCTGTTGTTTAGATGGAAAGCCCAATTGTTTTAAAATAGAGATTGCATCAGAAATATATTGATGGCTTTCAGACATTTTGAACTAACTCCATAACTCTCCGATCAATTTGATCTTGCTGTATTTGCTTGTATTCTTTTGCCCATAATCCCAATGCTTTTAACTGTTCAAGATTAGGGTAGGGAAGTTTTTTTAGATCACCGACATTAATTTGTGTATGGCCGCTAAACTGGCGGAAATATTGGTCTACGATGTTGCTATTTAGATAAATAGTTAGACCTAGTGCAATTTCAGCATTTAAGCCCCCTTTCTTGATATGAAAAACGTTGAGGTGGTTTTCAAAAGCGAAATATGAATAATCTGTTAATAAGCTTCGATCAAGGAAATGAGCAACTATACGATGCTTTTGTTCCTTTGGTGAAAAACGCCTAACAACACAATAGTAGCCTGCTTGGTAAACCATTTTTGTCGTATGCTCATTGAGCATAAGAGCGTTCGGTTTTTTATGCTGAGGATTTGTCCAGACCAGAGATGAAATACCATCAAAGTGGCTAGGGTAAAATAGGGGAACATGCTGCTCTTTAGGAAGATCAAAACATAGTTCTTCTTTGGCCCTGAAATCTACAACTGGACCTGTAGAGACTTGTAAACCTAATTCTTCCAAACTGGAAGAAAATAGGTGGTTGAGTTGAGTATCAGATTGAGCTGTGGCGGGGATATGAATAAATTTATCCTTATCATCAGGATATACAATTTTAGAAAATGGATAAGATTCTTTTTTTAAGTTTTTAAAACTGGAATTAATAGAATGACTTACACACACGTCATTATTTTGAGTAGAACTTTTCTGTAAATGCAGAATGATATTTTCTTGTAAGATGCTTTCATCTTGGAAAATATCTTGTCGAGATTCAAAAGTATGAATGGTTTTAATTACTGAGCGTTCTAAAACGAACTCTCTAAAGGGTTTAAAGTAAGTGCCATTACAGAAGCTACGAGGTAAAATGACAACAAGTTCACCTTGATCTGTCAGCAATTCCAAGCTCAAGGCAACAAAAGCTGCATAGAGATTGACAACCTCAATTCCTAATTTCCGTAATAATAAACGCTCTTTAGATTTGGCATTAATTTTTTTATAGGGTGGATTAAGAATAATGAGGTCATAAAACTGTCTTTTTTCCAAAAGACTTTGAAAGGCAAAATCTATAAAGTTTTCATTACAAACTTCAAGTTTTGCTGGCTCAAACATTTCTAAATTATGTTGAAGTGTAGTAATGAGTTGTTGATCTAATTCTACTGTAGTTACATCATAAGCACTATGAGGGTAGGTGTTTTGAATCCTTTGGAGCAAAGCACTACTTAGGCAACCGATACCTGCTCCTGCATCTAAAACTTTGTACTGTCCTTTGTTTTTAAGCTCAAATAATGATGCCATAAAAACGGCAATTTCAGTGGGCGTAAAATATTGGCCCAAGCTTGCTTTGTGCTGGGAAGTGGTCTGTGTGGAGTATGACTGTCGAATCTGGTCAATATTCGTAAGTACGCTATTCATGAAATGAGTATAAAAGTCGATGCAGTTTTGAGTAGTCTATCATTGATTGAAATGAACTATTGGTATTTTTGGTCAAGTACGTCAATTTGTGTCGTTAATAACGAATAATGCTATGCTTCATTGAATTAAAAGAAGTTTTCAAATCATTCACGAATTGGATAGGATTACTGATCTAAAACATGTTTCTCAAGAGTTTTAATACACTCATGCATAGTAGTTAGATGGTGTTGTATCATGATTTTCATGTCTTGATTATCCATATTTTTCAAAATTGTTTCAATTTGTACTATTGCAGAATCAATGTAAATAATAGCATTTTGGGTTTCGACCGCTTTAGTGATTTCCGAAACAGTTTTCATGATTTTCCTCTTTCTTTGTAAAAATTACTCATTAAAATCTGGCTGAAAATAACGTTGTTCAACTTCTGCTTTGGCTTCATGTAAATCATCTTCTGTATAAAGTTCAAAATATTCCGCAGGTGTGAAAGTAGTCGTATTTTTAAATGGTTCACCTAAGCCACATACAGAAAGTTTTGAGTAACCGAATATTTTAAGACCACAAGCTATACATTCAAATGAAGTTGGTGACATAAATTGATATTGAATAACTTCATCTTCATTGATATCTGTTGTGACATTTCCAATAGGCGAGCCATATAAAATAGCTGTGATAGTACACGCGGGGCATTCTACTCGATGACCTACTTGTTTAATAGCCCAAGTGGTAGCTTGTAATTTTAGCTTTTCTTTTTCTTCATCCGATTTACTTAGCCATACTTTGGAAAATGCTGCAATATCATTTTTAACTGATTTTGCAGCTTCATCTTTTAGGGAAACAATTAAAGATTCAACATAAGCAGAATTTCCAAAAACATCTGAAATACTTCTATTGATTGACTTTAATAGAATATCAGCAGCTTGGTAATATTTAGGAAGCCAATCAGTTGTTTTATTTCTTGCAAATATGGGATCACCTGAATGTAATTCGGCATTTCTTTTTGTAATATGATGAGAGCAGAATCCTAAGACTTCTTTATTAAACTCAGGCATTAATTCTGATAAACGATCAAGTACTTCTTTAGTTGAGATAGATACAGGACTAAATGCTATTTTAGTGGATGGATGCCCTAAAGAGTATGTTAAATTTCTCCAATTCTTAGCATCGGCTAATAAGGTTGGAGAAATATTCGCTAAGGCTGCTCTTAATAAGAATTCTAGTGAAAATGTTGACCAAAGCCCAAATTGCCAATCATTGGGATCATTTTTTTCCATTTGTTCTATGTAGAGCTGAGCTTTTGCGTAAAGAGAGTCTACGTTCCAAGCACTGTTAACTGTCAAATCCATTAGGTTAATACACTTTATTAAGATAAATACGTTCAATTATTCTAGTTGATTCTAAATGAACTACTTCAGATCGACCATGTAAATTTTTAAAATTATCGATGATTAAAGTATCTCCTGCATGTAGTAATTCAAAATCTTGTATCTGGTCTTTGAAATTCATACTTTTAAAGTAATTTTGAATGTCTTTTGCTGCTGAGTTGACTGGCAATAGAAATATAGAATCCCAACGATAGGCGATAATAGTTTTATCGGAATGAAAAGTCATTGGTAAAAGAATTGTAGTTCCATTAGGATTAGGCCTTGTTGAGAATATAGCTTTATTAGCTGATAATTTTTGTAGATTATCTAAAATATTGTTGAAAGGTAAAATATGTGTTTTGACTGATTTACTGCCCTGAATACAACGTAACATGAGGTAGCGTGGTGGAGTATGCCAATGAGCTAAATCTGTATGTAAAGGAAAATTATCTAAACCAAAATGACCACTGTAGGTATTACATTGATAATCTTTTTCTTTAGGTTTCAATTGTTGTGTATCAGGAATGGTTTGATAGCCTAAAACAGTTGAAAATGAGAATATTTCTCCACAAAGCTTGGCTATATTTATAGTAGAAGTTTCAGGCATCCATTTAGGAAAGAAAACGTAGCCATTAATTTCTAATTGTGTGTGCAAGTTCATATAAAAATATTCTAAGATTGATTCTTTAAATTGGCTGAGTTTAGTTGCATAACTTGATACCTCGTATTCCTCCCGCCACCCTCAAGCTTCACAATACAGCCTTTTTCCAATAAATCAGTTAAATGACGAGTTGCAGTAGCTCGGCTGACTTTAGCCACTTTTTGATATTGTGAAGCACTGATTCCATGCTCAAAGCCATTCTCTCCACCATCAAGCAGTCGATTTAAAACCTTACGCCGTCCCTCATGTAAATCCATTTCTGAAAAGGTCTGCCAAAATGTACTTTTTAGGAGTGTTCTTTCAATACGCTTTAATGTCTGCTCAAGGCTTTCATTGAGTGTCTGTAGAAACCAAAGTAACCAATCCGTAATATCAGAACCACCTTTTTGAGTCGCTTCAAGAATTTCATAATAGCTTTTACGCTTATTCAGAATGACAGGTGACATAGCATATAGGCGGATACTCTGCTGATCCATTTGGGCTAAAGCCAAGTCAGTCAATATACGGGTAATACGTCCATTCCCATCATCAAAAGGATGTAGTGTCACAAACCATAGGTGAGTAATTCCAGCCCGAATCAGTGGGTCAAGCAGGGTATTGGTCCTGCTGGTATTAAACCATTGAATAAACTCCTCCAAACATTGCTCTAAACCATCTCGTGGCGGAGCTTCAAAATGCACAGTAGGGTAATCTATCCGCCCAGAGACAACCTGCATGGGTTCATGTCCACGTAATTGCCCAATTCGAATACGTTGCATGGTCCAGTCAGTTTCATTAAATAACCATTGATGCCACTGAAATAATCTTTCAACAGATAAGTCTTGTTCAAAATTATTTAAAGCGTCCAGCATGATATTGGCTAGACCATCTGAACGTTCAGAACTGGGGTATGGTTGGTCTAGTGACACACCTAAATGCCTTGCTAAAGATGAACGCAGCGAATAAACATTCAGAGTTTCATTTTCAATCGCTGAGGATGAGACAAGATTGGCAATCAGGTTATCTAATGTAAGGTATTCTTTTTCGGGGTTATGCTGGCTTTGTCCAAGCAGGATTCCAATTTTTTGATGAATGTGTCTGGTGAGTGGAAGAATATTTTCATCTTTCCATGTAAAGGTTGTCCAGTTAGGCTGTTTCCAAATCCAGTCATCATACATATTTGGTCATCCTCTGAAAGCGTGAAGAATGGGAGTGAGTAGATTGTAGTGTATATTTGACTCATTAAATGAGTCAAATAAATTTATGATTCAGCTCATTTAATGATTCAATCTGATTGCTTATTTGATGGGCATAAAAAATGGTGGGTCGGTTGCGGTGTAGGCTGTTTTAATGATTTTGAAAAAGTGTAGGTTGTTGTGTAGGTTTCAAGATTTTGTTAAAAATTTATTTTATAAATCAATGAAAAGGTATTTCTGCATCATTGGGGTGTGGGAAGATAAGTCAGCCATGATTTCAGCACTGTTCATGCGTATTAAGTCCTTAAATTTTTGAATAAATTAAAATATAGAAAGTCTAATTGTCTAACTGATAGGGAGTCAACAGGAACTCATCTAAGGAAAAGTACAGCTTTTATATCTAAGAATTGAGCCAATAGTGAGTGAAATCTTATTTTAAACCCAGAAAAGCAGTTTTAATAAAAAAATGAAATTTGAAAAATGTCATAGTTTGTTATTTGATAGAAATTAATTAGAGTAGAATAATTGTTGACTAGCGTACTGGTCTTTAAAAAAGATCGAGGAGAGGTGGTCCCACTTGTTTGAACAACTAAAAGCGTATTTATAAGTGATATTCCGCTCTAGTTAAGCCACCTTGTTTTGTTGGGGTA
>NZ_NHRP01000002.1:0-191698 GCF_002165385.1 Acinetobacter sp. WCHA39 | reverse complement strand
TAATACGAGATCAAAGGGGTCAATTTTACTTTGCCATTTGTAAGGTAAAAGGGGTCAATTTTAGAATGCCGTTGACAAATCTGGCTGGTAATGGTAAACTGGTCATCCTTTTCAGGGATTCGTTTACCATTCTTTTCAACGATCTTGCCAATACTGATACGTCCCAATACAGGTGGGGTAATTGCTAAACCTTTAATCATGGTGATTATCCTTTATTGCATTTATTTACGGATTCCCCAAATCCATTGAATGCACCGCTCCCTCACATCAAGATTGATGAAATAAAAAAACCTGTTGAATATTCGGTCATGGGAGAAAACATTGTGCGAACATAAAAAAATGCAAAGCTGCTCCACCGTCCTTTCCTTAGTATTGGGGAAAGGACAAGAGGGGCGGCTTTGCACAAATTTTAAATTTAGGGAAATAAAATCGTTTGATGTGGTGTGTGATGGAAATAGGTCTAAAACTTGTTTAGTCAGATGATTTAGGTTGTTGCAGAATAAATATTAAAGCGTCTGCTCCCTTGTCGGGATTGTGGATACTGTTGCAGTAGTTCAGGCTGTGCCTGTAATAATGCCTTTTGATCCAGCACCACACTGTCCTTTGACTTTTTCCATGTCACAGTACCATTGGAAAAGATGGCTTTCTCTGCATCTTTCATGAGTGCCTGAATCCGATGCTTGAGATAGTCATATTTAGTCTGATGCTGTGCCAGTTGTTTTTCCTCATGTAACAGATCTGTAAACAGTTGATCAACACCCTCCAATGTGGAGAAATCAACGGACTGTAAAGGGATATGTTGAGGGTAAAGTAATTGCAGGGCTTTGGCGGCTGATTCACTGGCATCAACACTCGGTGGTATGTCATTTTCCACACAGTTCCAGAATATCCGTTCAGAAGCCATGATTCGGTCAATCACAATTTCATTACGTTCGACCTTAAATATTTTGGCTTCATGTCCACAGATTAAGGCACAGATATGGGCTGCCTGTTTGCCTGTGACTGCCAGTTGATGTTGTACCTGAATAATCACGTATAAAGGCACACCATCACGCCACAGTTTGGTTCCCCATTCACCTACAGACTTACATTCCAATATCTGCACTTCATCACAGCCCACAACGGCATAGTCCAGATTGGCTAACATAAAGTGTTTATCGGGATCAGGATGCTGTAACACCGCATTGACCTTACGCACTTTATGACCTGTCTTGTGTTGGTAATAGTTGGCAATCAGGGGTTCAAGTTGATTGCCCCAATATAAAGGGGAATAACTGTTTTGGGTCGGTTGATCTGGCTGTGTCTGCATCCGACCTGTTTTAATCATCCACAGCTCCAGCATCGACATATGGGGATTAAGCCCACAGGCTGCGGCGGCATCACTACTGCCAATCCCCTGTTTTCTGACCTGTAGCCATTGTTCACGGCTCATGCCTTTGGTTTTAGCAAAGCGTTTGGCATGGCTATGTTGTGATTTAGGCAATTGTCGGGAAGTGGGTAAATAGGCTGAGGCTGTGGATTTACTGATTTGTGGTTCAATGCTATGGTTCATTAGATACTCTATGTCTGTAAAAATTAAAATTGCGGCATAAAAAAAAGCCACATCAGGGCGATGTGGCAAAAGGGAGTTTTTGGGTAGAGGGAAACAGATGATTTAAGTAATGAATGTATTACTTAGGCTAATTTGACTAACTTTAAATCCAGCCAAAGTTAGACCACCATTCTGAGTGCCTGTTCCAGTCCTCGCTGTTTCATGGCTGCACCTGTACCAAACCATGCTGAATCCAGTCGGTGATCGGTACTCATGGCTCGACGTTCATGATCAACAAATTCAGTGATGCTACACAGCAAGCCATAGGCTGTACCTTTGGCTGAACTGAGTTCTGCACCCCGCCCCTGACCATTAAACATATCCATGACTTTAGACATGGCTCGTCCATTCGGTTCAGTTTTATTGGTTGCATTGGCTTCATTTGCCACATTGCGGTAGAACTGGATAATGCTGTCATCCTGTTCAGCAATGCTGAGACTGGTATTGTTAAATACCGCATCAAAATAGGCTGCCGCTTCCTGTTGGGTGACTTTACGCTGACTCAGTTGTTTCATTTCATACATATGCTCATCCCATGCACGAACTGAAATACCCAGTTGCTGTTTGACCTTTTCCGCATCAAATCGGGTGCTATGTGGAACTTTCACCACGCCTGCACTGGTATTCTGCCCACGTAAGGCAATTGCCAGTGTGTTGTTACAGACTACACGGATACTGGTAAATTGTGCAGTTGTGGCAAGCGTACCATCACATGCTGTTGCCAACAGAATGTAACCATTACTGACATCCTTGCCCTTGAGCGCTGTACTTTGTCCTGTACGTGCCAAAGCCCAGAACTTTTTACCACCTTTGAGCACACCTGCGGTTTCCAGTTCAAAGCCTGATTGTTCCGTAAGATCACGATAGAACTCCAGAATTTCTTTGGGTTGAACTTCCTGAAAGCGTTGGCTGACTACTGATAAAGGTGCATGGGTATCAGAACGATACAAGACACGCTGTTCCTCATAAGGCAGGATGATGCTTTGTCCCCGATCATTCTTTGCCATGTAACTGACATTGGATGATTCAATACGCCAATCCATGCCTGCCTGCTGTGCCCAGACTTCAATCGGTTGATGTGGACTGAGTTGATTACCCAGACCATGCCACGGGGTTTCACCGACATACGCCATTTGTTCAAGTTGATGTGCCATGATGGTTTCTCCTGTCCTTAGTTGAAATTGTGCTGGCAATTGTTGCAATGGAAATAAGCCGTAGGCTGCTGTGGTTGGGATGGCTGAACCAGACTATCAATCAAGCCACCCACCACTGCACCTGCAAGCCCACCCAGTAATGGTGAAAAAGGGGTAGGGAAACTTTTGGCAAGGCTTGCACCAATTCCTGCACCTGCCATTGAAGAAAAACTGTTATTGCCTGATGGCTGTGTAGTTGCACGGCTGACATTGGCTGAATAGCAATATGGACATGTAATATTCATAAGATAAACCTCATTAAATGAAAAAAGGCTTACCAATCGGCAAGCCTATATTTTTGAATGTAAGGAATAAAAGAAACATTCAATCTTCATGTTAATGATATATATCCATGATTTTTTGGGATCAACGTTTGGACTGAAAGCGAGAGGATGGTTTGAACACTGCTTTGCTGAACTCTCTCATTTTATTTAGGCGAACTCGTAAGTATTGGTTATTCTTTTTTGAATCCGCTAGATATCGAATGGCTTTACGAGCATTCTTTATACTCTTGCTAAGCTTTCGGTCAATTCTACCAATGCCCAGCAGTTCTAATGATTCATAATATTTTTTATGCGAACTGTGATTGCCATTATGAAAGTAACCATGTCCTTGTGTAATTTCGTCCCGCCATAATTCACCAATTTCCTGCCCATAATAACCATCTCGATAACAGTCAGAACCATTATAAATAACCAGCAAATGACAGTGGTAACCTTTGCTTTTGCCACCTTGTTCCAGTCGATAGGCATAGCCCACCTGATTCTTAAACATCCTGTCCCTATTCTGAATACGGTTGACCAGTTTTTTAATATCCCGATCAAATTGCCGAATAGTAGGGCTATGCTCAAATAAATAATATAAATCCACCCGTACCAGTAACAACTTACAATGTTTCCCAACAAGTTGATCAAAATAGGTTAAAAATTCATCTAGGTTATCCTCGACCTTATCGGCAAAATCATGGAGGAAACATTTCTGGCGAAGTCTAAGATTTGTTTGAAAATCCTTAAAAACACGATAGTTATCAAAAACATTCTTGTCATACCAATCCATCCGTTCAGCCATGAAGTCAAAATAAGCCTGAATTAAAGGACTATATTCAAGTTCTTCATCATAGATGGCCCTTGCATCATCCAGCCACTGTTCATAGTCAGATGCAAAGTCTTTCCAGTAATAGTCTTTTCTACAAACTAATGACATAAATTTTTCAAGATTAATGAGGGCTTGTGCTTCGTTCATGTAGAGATACTCCTATGGTAAATTTCATAGGAGTGCTGATTCTGTATTTTTATAATTTAGATCAATTGATTGATTATTCTTCCAATGACAATCCATCATCATCTTAGTTATGGTGATGGTACACATACATTTAAGTATTTAATAAATAATATATTAAATATATATCCCAGTAGAAATCAGAGTAAAAACCATCCTTTATCACGCCTAAAAATTAGTGATCTCTACTTCTATAGCAAATAGAAAAAAATCATCCCAATTGGCATGATTTTATAGGTCGAAATGGAAGCTAAAGTTATAATTTTTTCATTACCGATTTTTTTGCTTTCGGCTTGTTGGTTGTAGTTGTTTTCTTGATCAACCATTTTGGTAATTGTTGATAAATCTCATCATCCAACAAATCCTGATAAACCATATAACTGGCAAGATAATTCACAATATTTTTGGCTAATGTTTTTTGGGTGGTTTCCACTAACAACTGATGACATTGGAGTTCTAGCAATGTCTGAGCTATCTGTAATTTCTCCACTCTACCTTGTATTCTGATCTCAGGATCACAATCCCTTTCAACTTTCTGACAAGCTGAACACCATTTACGCTCCAGTTCAGCAAATAAATCAGGATATTCCAGCAATGCCTGTGATTTAAACATCAGTACCACATTTGCTGCATAATTGGTAATGTTGTTTTGGCTTGTCCTGTTGCCCCCCTCCCAATAACCAAGATACGCTGCCATATCAGAGATCGGTTTTCTTTTTTTATTGTCCTGCAACATGGTAGAAAATATTTTAGAAAAATAGGCATAATCCATTGCTTTATTGACATCACAATAAAATAAACAACGTATGATCACCACGTCAGTTTTCATTGCCTGTTTTAATATTTTCTCAACTCTTCCTAACCGAGTGATATGCCGCTGAATATGTATCAGTTTATAAGGAACGTTGTCATTCTGTCCTAAGGTCTGGATAGGTTGATTTTCCTGCTGTTGGACAGAATGCCTCGTAGCTAACAACAACCTAGATGCAGCAGAATTTTTAGGAAGATGGATTGGTGAAATTATACTTTGTATGGAAGATGGCTCAACGATTTGGGCATAAAGTCTGATCCGCTTTTTTTCACCGAGAATTTTTGCTGGCTTCTGACGGGCCTCAGGTTTAAAAAATAAAGGCTGATTAAACCTATACTGGACTAGAAGCTCATCCAAACTTTTCTGAACATCCCTTTCGTTGAGATTAGCAGCTAAAATACTTTCAAGTACAACTGTACTGCTACCCTGACTTTGTAATTGTTCTGCATAGATATGAAAAAAGTATTTCAATGTACGTGAAATGATCCTAGTTTCAAGCTTCTGCTGTAATAGATTGAGTTGATACTGATTCCTGAAAATCACAGCAAATTGTAACAATTGTCGGCTAATACGATTTTCTACACCTCGATTCAATGTCTCACGCACACTTGATGCAAAAGAATAAAAGGCATTAGGCGCACTCTCTTTCATTGTCATCATAAAAATTTCGATAAACATCGCCAATTCAAGATATTTTTGCATTTTCCATATAGCAAAATTTTCCTGATAAATGACAGCAATTCTTGCAATATATTCTCTTGCATGATCAGACAAGTGCATCATGTCCCAAATATAATTTGAACGCTGCCCTGTAGAAAAAAATAAAAGATGAGGAATATGCTCTTGAATCTGATTGGCATGGAAATAGGTTAATTCAAGCTCAATGGTGGAAGTACCTGTATCTAATCTAATGGCACGAACCTTATTGATCACAGCATAAAGATAAAGCTCCATTACCTGATTCAGAGAATCTACTCTAAGCCTCCCGAACTTCTCCAATTGATATAAAAACTCAAGCACCGTCTGCTCAACAAATTCCCAACTTTCTTCTACGCCATCAACCAATAAAAAATCTCTTTTTTGGGGTTTAGGTATAAGATTTTTACTCAAAACAGGATTTAGATTCTGAACATGAATCTTCACTGAAAGTTTAAAAGTTTGAGTAACGTATTCCTTAAGTACCCTAGTGATCTTTCCAATAAAGAAAGTCTCATCCAGATAGAATACTGACTGGATAAAAAACACCGCATAATATGCCAATATTTCCTTTGTCTCTAGGAAAGGTTTATAAAATATTCTGATGATATTTTGATCACCACTAAGAACATTCAATAAATTAGCTTTATCAGCAATCATCTCGTCAAATTGTGGCGAATGTTGATCATTTTTTCTAATAACAATTTTAGCTACCACAATAGATAGCATCCCTGCCTTTGCCAATTGTGAAGAAATATCTGCTTTTATATCTACAACCATTCTTTCAACTACGTCATCTTGATATGCACTCCACAACTGAATTGCCACCTCTTGATTTTGATCGGAGGGTGATTGTTCACTTTGCTTTTTATAACGATAGTCAAGATATGTCTTTAAAAACATTTCAGCATGATTTTCCTGATTCAATGTCCAAATCCCAGAGGATTTATCCACTAAAACAATATCACCATATTCTGTTTTAACTGTTCCTTTGTATTGGAAAGACTCCACAAACTCCAGAAACTGCCCTAGTTCAGAAAATGTCTTACGGTTTATATCTTTCACATGTGGTCTAGGAAAAATTTTTACTTTCTTCAGCGCAGTAATCAGGCGTTTAACTTGTACCTTATTGGTATCACTCACAACCCAGCCTTGCTCCAGATCATAGCCTTTTAAAAGTTTAGGGATCTCTTCCCCTACCAGTTGATAAACATGCAAAGCATTTACAATTTCTAAAGATTGTCCATTTTCAGCATCAATGATTTGAATATTTTCATATAACAATTCAAGAATTTTGTAAAAATTATCTTTTTTCATATCATTTCAACTTTTGATCAAAAATAAATTATATAAGTCATTGTTTTTATATTAATGATATAAAATTAAAATACAAGTTTAGAACTATAAAATCTTCCAAAAAATTCAAATTAAAACTGCTAAAAATATGTAAAAAAATCTGTTTTATCAATTCAATTTAGAGCCATAAATTTCAAATTTATTCTTTCAAATTAGTGTAATTTATTCAAATTTTAGATATAAAAAATCCGCCAATTAAGACGGATTTATCTCATCAATTTTTATTACTTAAATTAGCTTCTCCATATGATCCGCCCACTTCTGCAACCACTCTGCACATTCGGCTTCATAATTATGCAGGTTGTATGTTCCCTCAATTCCTTTTTTGGAATGTCCCAAAACTGCTTCTGCAATATCTGTAGGACAGCCTAATCTGGATAAACCTGTTCTCACTGTTCGGCGTAAATCATGCGGATTCCAGTCATCAATATCTGTTAGCCAAAGCTGTTCAGGACGGAAATTAGTCTTAACTTTATCTGGATTTTTCATTTGCCACTTTATTTCTGTTAGGGACTTTTGTTGGATGGGCAACCCTGTTCGAGACGAAGCAAACAAATATTCCTGATCTGGTTTATATAGATTCCGTAAAAAATTGACACATTGCCTTGATAATTGAACATAACGCTCAGTGCTATTTTTTGAAGCTTTCAGATGCCATGTTCCTTGATCCAAATCAAAATCCCTCCATTGAGCATCACACAATTCTCCAGTACGGCAACCTGTCCATAGCGTTAAATAAAGGATATGTTTTTGATGGGTAGTAAATCCTGATGTGGGTAGCCAAGCCAATACACGTTTTAATTCCTGATCATTTAGAACTCGTGTGCCCTTTTTACAGGTTACTTTCAGTCTTGACTGCTTGATACTCATTTTGGCTAATAGAGCAGGATTAGCAAAATTGGCTGGAAATCGCTCCAAGCCAATGGCATATTCATACGCCAACGTCAACTCGGACAATACTCGTCCAGCCTGCACATTAGAACCACGATCAATAATTTCCTTGGTTAAAGCCACCACATCTTTTCGGGTCACTTCCAAAGCAATACGATTACCTAAAACTCGTACCGCATCGCCATATAAAGTACGTCGTGTTTCAGATTGACCTTTTGGCTTACGCACACCCAAAACTTTTTTTCGTTCACCTGTTCGAGGGTCAGTAATCCAGTGATCTTCAATCACCTCAGTCAAATACATCTCTATCATTTGGTGTACAGTGAGTTGAGACATATCTTTTTGTGCAAGCTCTTGTTCAATCTGTTGCTGAAGCTTTTCCTGCTCTTTTTTATGTTTTGGACAAATCCCCTGATTTCGTTCGGCTTTTAAACGAGTGAGTTCTATCCTTGCCTCTGCCAGTGTAACTTGGGGGAAATTTCCGATCTTGTATTGTTTGATGGAATCATCCACAGGACTACGATAACGGTAGAAAAAAGTTTTCATTCCCGTTCTGCCACAATGTACTCGTAATCCTGTGTACTCCCCTACATCAGCCTTGTCAGGATCACCCACTTTCATCTTCTCAATGGCTTTCGCTGAAAGTGCTTTTTTTATTGTCGTTTGTTGATCTATTGAGCGAACCACTTTAAACCTCACAAGAAGATTGAATTATTTGTTATCCTTTCAAGCTGTCCATTTTCCAATATTGATAAGGAATGATGGCTAGTTTAAACTAAAACAACCTATACTAAAACCTACACTAATGTTTTGGCTTAGGCTGTATTTGCTTAGATTTCATCCAACACCCTCGGATACTCTGTTTATGTTAGATACTATTAAATACATTGAAAATAAAGGACTTAACACCAGTGAAAGATAATAATAGCATAGCAGACATTTCCAACCACACCCCAATGATGCAGCAATATCTCAAAGTCAAAACAGACTATCAACATGCATTGCTGTTCTATCGTATGGGTGACTTTTATGAACTATTCTTTGAAGATGCGCATTTAGCAGCCAAACTACTCGGCATTACGCTGACTCATCGCGGTAAAGCGAGTGGGCAACCGATTCCAATGGCTGGTGTGCCTTATCATTCAGCCGAAGGCTACCTTGCCCGCTTAGTTAAATCTGGTCGCACAGTTGCAATTTGTGAGCAAGTTGGTGAAGGCGAGAACGCAGGTTCTCGCGGTAAAGCACCTATGGAACGTAAAGTAGTTCGTATTCTAACACCAGGTACTTTGACTGATGATGCATTACTTAGCAGTTATCAGTCTTCAAATCTGGTTGCTTTATGTATTCAACAAAATCAAATTGGGTTTGCATTACTTGATTTGAGTGCGGGTATTTTTAAAGTTCAACAACAAAACTATAAGCCAGAACAATTGGCGATTGAGCTAGCTCGTTTAATGCCTAGCGAGATTCTCATTGATGAAGATCTGATCGATCAAAATATTATTGAACAAATTAAAAAGAATTTAGACTGCCCAATTACTAAACGTCCAAATGTTGATTTTAATTTAAATAATGCACAAAAAACTTTGTGTGACCAGTTCTCAGTTTCAACTTTATCAGGCTTTGGTCTAGATCCACTCCCTTTGGCAAAAGCTGCAGCCGCAGCATTAATTCATTATGCCAAAGAAACACAAAAAACGGCTTTACCACATATTCGTTCTATTCAAATTGAGCAAAGCACTGACTTTATTGCACTTGATCCAATTACACGGCGTAATTTAGAAATTATTGATCCGTTATTTGAACATGGCACATCATTATTCCAACTGATTAATGACTGCCAAACCGCAATGGGTGGCCGTTTACTCAGTCGAACGCTTATGCAACCGATTCGTGATACTGCCATATTAGATGCTCGGTTAGATGCCTCAGAGCAATTATTAAAAGGCTACCATGAATCTCCTGTACGTTTAGTGCTCAAAGAAATTGGTGATATCGAACGTGTATTGAGTCGTGTTGCTTTGGGCAGTGCACGTCCACGCGATTTAGTTCAACTGCGTCAAGCATGTGCACAAATTCCATTTTTACGGCATGCTTTAGTACCTGTGCTAAAAAACCAACAATCTCAATTATTAAATCAGTTGGATAATCAATTAGGTGATTTCAAAAGTCTACATCAACATTTAATGGCGGCAATTGTTGAAAATCCGCCAGTATTATTACGCGATGGTAATGTGATTGCTGAAGGTTATGATGATGAACTGGATGAATTACGTAAAATTCGTGATCATGCAGGGCAATTTTTAATTGATTTAGAAATTAAAGAACGCCAACGTACTGGAATCAATACACTTAAAATTGGTTATAATCGTGTCAGTGGTTATTATATTGAGTTGACACGCGTTCAGGCCGAGCAGGCACCTGCCGATTATATTCGCCGTCAAACCTTAAAAAATGCCGAGCGTTATATCACTCCAGAGCTCAAGAGCTTTGAAGATAAAGTCCTTTCAAGTGAATCACGCGCGCTTGCCCGTGAAAAGCTTTTGTTTGAATCCTTATTAGATGAGCTTCGCCAAAATATTGCTCAACTACAAATGATGAGCGCAGCAATTGCGCATATTGATGTACTGGCAAATTTTGCACATCAAGCCAGATTAAATAATTGGACAAGACCTGAATTTACGGCTGAAACCAGCATCAAAATTCAAGCTGGTCGTCATCCTGTGGTTGAAGCTTTAAATAAAGCACCATTTACACCGAATGATACGACTCTAGACCCACAACATCGTATGGCGATTATTACGGGTCCAAATATGGGCGGTAAATCGACATTTATGCGTCAGACCGCATTAATCAGTTTACTTGCTTACTGTGGTAGTTTCGTTCCCGCAAAATCGGCAAAACTGGGTTCAATTGATCGTATCTTTACCCGTATCGGTTCTGCGGATGATTTGTCGACAGGTAAATCTACTTTTATGGTGGAAATGACTGAAACCTCACAGATTTTACATCATGCTACAAGTCAATCTTTGGTTTTGATGGATGAAGTTGGTCGTGGTACGAGTACTTATGATGGCCTCTCTTTAGCTTGGGCATGTGTACTTGATTTGACGAAGCGTGTGAAATGTCTATGTCTGTTTGCAACACACTACTTTGAGTTAACCGACCTGGGTGGTGAAGTTGGTATTGATAATTATCATGTGACAGCACAAGAACTGAATGGTAATTTAATTTTATTGCACAAAGTACAACACGGTCCTGCAAGCCAAAGCCACGGCTTACAAGTTGCAAAACTGGCAGGTATTCCAGCAAGTGTAATTAAAGAAGCACAGAAACGTTTGAAAATTCTGGAAAAGCAACAGCATCAACATTTGCAAAATACAGTTCAAAATGATTTATTCAGCTCACTTGAGCATGAAATTGAAACTCAAGTTGTTGAGAAAATTATTGAAGTGGAAGCTCAATCCCCTGTGCTTGAATTGTTAGATAAAATTGATGTGGATGATCTAACACCACGTCAAGCAATTGAACAGCTTTATCAGCTCAAAGCCTTATTCAAATCTAGCCAAGCACTCGAAAATTAAGATTAAATCATCAGCTTTGGCACTAGGTCAGAGCTGATTTCTCTAGTTGTAAGATCGCAATTATATTTGTGCGCTCATTTTGCATCATGTAATGCAAGGAGAAATTCGACAATTCATTAAGTTATTGAGACTTATTATCAATAAAAGTCATATAAATAAGCCCATTTCATTGATACGAATAATAAATATCAATAAAAGGAATTGTTTCTATCGGTATTTTTTGCCTAAAATACGCTATGCAAAATGAAAACCATATTTTTTAGGTAGCTGCCGCCATGACCTTTGTTGTCACCGAAAACTGTATTAAATGTAAATATCAAGACTGTGTTGAAGTTTGCCCTGTAGATTGCTTCTATGAAGGTCCAAACTTTCTTGTCATCAATCCAGATGAATGTATTGACTGTGCATTGTGTGAACCTGAATGTCCAGCAAATGCGATTTTCTCTGAAGATGAGCTACCTGAAGGTCAAGAAGCGTTTATTGAGCTGAATGCTGAACTCTCTGAAAAATGGGCAGGTAATAACATCACTCAAATTGGTGAACAACCTGCTGATCGTGAAGAATGGAATGGCAAGCCAAATAAATTGCAATATTTAGAAAAATAATCATAGAAAAGACCAGTATTAACTGGTCTTTTTTTATACTCGAATCACACATTTCTTTGCAATTGCACCATTATTTGTACGTTATTTTGCATTAAAATGATTCATCTATCACTTATAGATTGTGAACTGCTTTTTTATGATGCGAAATAAATTACAGGGTCTCTTATCATTTTGTATCATCCCTGTGATGATGGTCGGTTGTGTCAGTTCAGCCACTAAAGTGAATCAAAATCAAGATAAAAGAATTTACATTCCTCAAGAACAAGTTACTTTTACTCGCCCAATTCCAAATAAAGTTGAACCAAACTCTTATCGCCAATGGCTCAATCAAGGTGAAAATTACGCGCGCGTCCGCGAATACGAGCAGTTTTTAACACGCAACAATGTGGCGCATATTATTCCAAGTTTTGAATTATTACGTACCGCTAGAGATTGGCAAAAATGTGGTCGCTCAGAATATATGGTACCAAATCGTGAGCTATGGAATAATTCACTTTCAACCTTACGGGTCTTTAAATATTTAATCGCTGCTAAGATTTTAACTGATTTCGAAGTCACGTCTGTTTACCGTGATCTACCTTTAAATCAATGTGCAGGTGGTGCGGGTTCTTCTAAGCATTTGTTCAATTCAGCAATCGACTTCCGTATCGGGCCTGAGGTTCCACAACCGCAAGACTATGCATATATTGAACAGACCAAATTTAAACTATGCCAATTTTGGATCCAGCATGGGCAGAGTTTAAATCTTGGAATCGGCTTGTACAGCTCTGGCCAAATTCATATCGATACGCAAGGTTATCGAACTTGGGGGCCTGACCTCACCCGAAATAGTTCAATGTGTAACTTCTAATAAACGATAATTTAAATCGATAAGAGATCTAAACGGTCTCTTTTTTATTTCAATGGTAGTGATTAATTCAGTAATCAAATTGCACTCTAAGCATAAATGTTTAAAATGCAGCTAACAGATTCATAGGTAAACTTGATTATGCAACAGATGTGGACCGACATTGATGACTATATCAATTCACATTTAATTCCCACAGACCCAAGACTTCAACATGCATTAGACAATACCGATACTCAGGGGTTTTCTAATCATTTGGCTGTTGCGCCTAATCAAGGCATGTTTTTGCAAATGTTGATTCAGATGAACCAATGCAAACGGGTACTGGAACTGGGAACGTTTGGTGCCTACAGTACTATTTGGCTTGCAAAAGCATTACCTGAAGATGGCTATCTACTCACGGTAGAAGGTCGAGATACTCACGTCATTATTGCTCAGGAAAATATCGATTTTGCCAAGATGCCAACCAATATCGAGCTCAAGAAAGGTCGTGGTGCAGATATTATGAAGCAACTTATTGCTGAAGGCAGTGAACCCTTTGATCTAATTTTTATTGATGCCGATAAACAAAGTTATCGTGAATACTTTGAATTAAGTTTAAAGCTTTCTCACTCAGGTACGATTATTGTACTTGATAACGTCATTCGCGCAGGTGCGATCTTAGATGAGAATAATAAGAAGCCTAGTATTGAAGGCATTCGTGAAGCATTCTCAGCATTAAAAGATCATCCTCAACTGCTCTCTTGCACTGCTCTACAAACAGTAGGATCTAAAGGGCATGATGGTTTTGCAATTGCAATCGTAAAATAGAGATCAAAAAACAATCTAAAAAAATTATTTATTCAATATCAATAACTTATATTTATCCACAATGCTTTTCCATATAGTTATCCACAGTAATTGCGGATAACTATATGGAAGAAAATGAATCACTTAGCTACGAGTAAGGGAACATTGGCATTTCGGAAGATCGTTGTAGTAATACTGCCTAAGAAAAATTGATGAATTTTACTATGGCTAAAAGCACCTAAAACAATGAGTTGAATATCATGTTCTCTTTGATATTCAAGAATATTTTGGGCAACATCCCCGTATCGATAAATGGGTATAACATCTAAACCCACATCTTTTAAATATTTTTCTGGCTCTGCCAGCATTTCTGGGTGATCACCGACATAAAGTAAATGACATTGTAACTTTTTCAATAAATCACTTTGTGCTATACGTTGCAGCATTTTTTGACAGGTCGGTGAATACTCATAAGCGAAAATAAAACGTTTCGGTGGTTCAAAATGCTCTCCCACAGTAATCACTGTACAGTTTGCACCACGAATAAAGTTTTCCACGTTACTGCCAATTGGCTTATTCTTCTCGGCCGCCCGTTCACCCACACGCCCGATAATGACAACATCATTCTCTTTTAAAATATTAAAGCTCTGTTCAAGAAAATCGCCTTTTTCCTGAATCTTGGTACTGGTTAAACCATATTGTTTTTCGATCAGCTCAGAAATATGTTTCAGTAAGTTATTACTGTAGTCGAGTGCGAGTTCACTTTGCTTTTGCTCAAGCTCAGCCAGCTCCTTGAGCAACATGGCATTACTTTCAAAACCAATGACACCGCTGATTTCACCTAAATGATAGCTTGCTGGATAATAGTCCAGAATTTGCAACAATACTAATTCTCTTTGCGTTTGCTTCGCCACCCATGCGGCTGCTTCAGCAACAGCATCAATACAGGGTGAAGAATCAATACATGCAATGACACGGTTCATGTTCGCCTCTCTTTAGGTTTAACACCTTAGGTCTTCTACTTGTTTTTAACTTATCACAGATCAAAGTATGGTGGGTTAAATTTATGTATAGAATCTCATGAGCTTTTAATTGATTTTATTCAGTACGATAACGAATCAATCTAGCTGGATTACCTACTACAATTGCAAAATCTTCTATATTTTTAGTGACCATACTATTCATCCCCACAACCGCATGATGTCCAATTTTCACGCCATCTTTTATACCAACATGAGCACCTAACCATACATCTCGCCCAATCTCAATTCCTTTGGAGGTAACAGCTTGTTGGTATATTGGTCGGTCTAAATCCATTCCATGATCAAACGCATATAAATGACTATAAGCGGCTATTCGAACCTGATCATGCAGCTTAATCCCTGCACGTCCGCCATCTAAAATACAGTGGTGATTGATTGCCACTTCACTGCCAATCTGCAACGGCCCATGCAAGGTACAATCTGCCGCGATAAAGGTATTGTCACCAATGCTAATCTTTCGTCCACGCTCTGCAAAAATATGTGCTAAAGGGGAAATAAAACAATTATTGCCAACCTCTATTGTTTCCATTTCCATCAAATAAGCTTGATATTCAGCTTGCCATGCTTCGGCCCATTCTCGATGTTTAGGCTTAAGTGACCAGTACAACCAAGGCATATAATTCAAACGATGCTTATGTTGTTCTCGATACTTTAATAAAGGATCAGTTGTCATCTTCTTGTTCCTCTATCACCTTAAACGATTCACGTCCACGTGTCACATCTTGGAGCTTATGCCTTAAAGGCTCAATTTGATGTACTTGTAATCGTGCTTCAATAAGAACACCTGTTTCAGTGTAACGTTCTTGATATTCAATCTGTTGTTGGATCAATTCATATTGGATAATTGCCCATTCATTAAATAAACAGGCAAATTGAATCTGTTTTTTCTCAATCAATTCAATTTTTTCAACGAGTAATAAACACTGACCTGCACAGCCACCATACGCTCTGACCAAACCACCTGTACCGAGCTTAACACCACCATACCAACGATTGACCAATACAATGATATTGGTTAAATCATTACCCTCTATGGTTGCCAGAATAGGACGACCTGCTGTTCCAGAGGGTTCACCATCATCATTAAAGCGTACATTGTGTCCTATCTTCCATGCCCAGCATTGATGGGTGGTTGATGTATCTTTAGTCTGCTCTAAAAAGGCCTTGACCTGTTGTTCATTTTCAACAACCGCAGCAATCGCTTGGAAACGACTTTTTTTAATGTCTTCTTCAAAAGTAACTGTATTCGCGATAGTGAAAGGCATAAAACATAAATACAAACCAAAAAGAGAGTATAACTTTTCACAAGACAATAAAAAACCTCACTTTAAGCGAGGTTTTTTTAAAGTATGGTACTGTTCACGGAGTGTCTCAGCATGCGTAATCGGTACCGATAAAAGTACTATAGAAAATAACCACTTAATATCTCCATATATTTTCCCTGTTCTACTATTGATGATTATATATCTGTCTTTATGCTCATATTCTTTTCATATTATTATCGTTTAAAAGCACAATCATTCTACTCACTTTTTCCAACAAAAAACTATGCTCTTTCAGCTAATTCGAACACACTTAAGTGTTTGTTTTTTTTGTAAAATAGTTTCGTAATAATGCGCAAACAATAGCATAAAATAAAAGTAAAAATTAATTAAAAATCAATCATCTAAAAATTAAAACCTTTTAGTTTTAAATGCATTAATCACGTATCTATTTATTATTCATAATAATTTTAGATAAAAAAAGAACCAATAAATGGTTCTCTCATCTCTTGATTGAATTTGGCTCAAACAACAAAGTCATCACCTAGATACACTTTACGTACTTGCTCATTATCTAAAATTTCTTGCGGAGTTCCTTCTGCTATCACAGAACCTTCACTGACAATATAGGCTTTTTCACAAATTGCTAAGGTTTCTCTTACATTATGATCAGTGATTAAAACACCAATTCCTCGACTCTTTAATGTCTGGATAATATCTTTAATATCACCTACAGAAATTGGATCGACGCCTGCAAATGGCTCATCTAATAGCATAAATTTAGGATCAGCTGCCAACGCACGAGCAATTTCAGCACGACGACGTTCACCACCAGATACACTCATTCCTAACGAGTCTTTAATATGATTAATTTTAAAATCATTCAATAATTCAGTTAAACGTTGCTGTCTTTGCTGTTTATTTAGATCTTTACGCGTTTCCAAAATTGCCATGATATTTTCGGAAATTGTGAGCTTTCTAAAAATTGATGCTTCTTGTGGTAAGTATCCAATACCTTTACGTGCCCGCTCATGCATCGCTAGATCAGATAAATCTAAATTATCTAAATGGATTTCACCCTTATCCATCCGAACAAGTCCGACAACCATATAGAAACTTGTGGTTTTACCTGCACCATTTGGTCCAAGTAAACCGACAATTTGACCGCTTTGCATCGTAAATGAAACGTCTTTTACCACCCACCGTTTACTATAGTTTTTAGCTAGGTGTTTAATACATAAAGTTTGTGATTGCTGTACTGATTGATCCATTAATCACGCGCCCCTGGAGAACTTTTAGAACTTGATGGCGGAATAATAATTTGAACTCGATTTGATGAAGAACCTTGTGCCTCTACATCACCTTTGTTCATACTATATTTCAGACTGTTACCACGAATACTAGAGCCATCTTGATATAGATACGCCTTACCAGTTAAAGTAATAATTCCTGTATCGGCATTATAAACAATGGTCTGTGCTTCACCACGTGCTAAACCTTTTTTAGCATCCATTTGCTGCTGAAATTTTGCCAACTGACCTTTAGCTGTAATCGTTTGTATTTCTTTTTTGCTATTCAATGTTGCAATAATAGAATCAGCCTGAAGCTTCATCGTGCCTTGCTCGATCACTACGTTACCCGTATAGGTTGTTACACCCGTTTTATCATTATAGGTTGCACGATCAGCAACCAATGATAACTGTTGGCTACGGTCTGATGGCAAAGCAAAACTTGAAGCCGAAGAAAATACTACAGCGGCAATACAAGTGACCTGTTTTAGGAAAGTGAAACGAAATTTAGAATTAAAAGCTTGGCGCATACTTTCCTCGAATTTTATAGAATTCATATTGACCATTATTCAAATTTGCCTTTAGACCTTGACTAACAAACTCAGAACTTGGTGTTTGTACAGTGACTGAGTGTTGTGTCTCTAATTCTCTGGTTTTTGGATATCCTGTGAGTTCATTAGTATGAAACTCCATTTTCCCCTGATCAGACAATTTAGTTGCAACGACATTGCCTTGTAATATGATCTTTGTATTATCGTCATAGGCTTGTGCTTGTTTTGCATAAAACGTTGCATCAGCCTTACCCTGCTTGTACATCACGGCATTTAATTGATCAAGTTGGGATGTTTTCTGCTGCATATTTTGCTGCAACTGTTTCACCTCAGCCCGAATGTATAAATTACCCTGCTCATCAGTCTGTGTTAAGTGAACACCCTGCGCTGAATAAGTCATATTTTTCGCTGAATCAACATCCAACTTTTTTGCTTTGCCGCTGTAATAATAATAGCCACCACTTAAAGCAGCAATCAAAACAGCGACAACATATAAAACCTTGGTATCCATAAACAGAGTTACCTGACCTTTGGGTAATTCACGCTACTATTAATGTGGTACAGCTAAATATTTTGCAAGTAGCTCTTGGTAAACGCCTTTTGAACATAAGAGCATATCGCATACTTCTCGAACTGCGCCACGTCCACCCATCGCTTGAGTGACTAAATTTGCACGACGACGAACTTCCTCATGACCATTGGGAACAGTAATACTCATGCCAGCAATCGCAAATGCAGATAAATCAGGCCAGTCATCGCCCATATATAAACAATCTTCAGGTAAAATATTTAACTGAGCACAAGCTTCACGTAATGCCACACCTTTATCTTCTCGCCCTTGAAAAATAAGATCAACACCTAAATCTGTCATTCTTTTTTCAACAATATTGCTCTTACGTCCAGTGATAATAATCACTTTCATTCCTGCTTGTTGAACCAATTTCATACCTAACCCATCACGAATATCAAATGATTTAAGTTCATCACCTGAGTTTGTTAGGGTTACAAAGCCATCGCTTAAGATTCCATCCACATCAAGCACTAATGCTTGTAAATGACGTGCTTGTTCTTGTAAAGCATAAGATGCCATGGCTTAATTTACTCCTGCCTGAATAAGGTCATGCATACTAATCACACCAATCACTTTATTGGTATGATCAACAACTACAAATTGATTAATCTTTCTCTCATGCATTTTTTCCAATGCTTCCACCGCACGGGCTTCTTGAGAAATAGTGAGTGGATTTTTGGTCATAACTTCAGCAACTGGGAGATTTACATCAAAACCTTGCTGCTGATCAATCATTCGGCGTAAATCACCATCAGTAAAAATACCTAATAAAATATCATTCTCATCAACAACCGTGGTAAGACCCAAACGTTTATCTGAGATTTCATATAACACCTTATTCATCGGTGTATCAGGTTTAACTTTGGGTAATTCAGTCCCTGTATGCATCAAATGTTTTACATGCAAAAGTAAGCGTTTACCTAATGCTCCCGCAGGATGGGAACGAGCAAAATCATCTGCGGTAAAACCACGCGCTTCCAACAATGCGACGGCTAATGCATCGCCTAAAACAAGTGTTGCAGTCGTACTAGATGTTGGTGCTAAACCTAGAGGACAAGCCTCATCGGCCTCACCTAATGTCAGTGCAACATCCGCATTCTGTGGCATTGGTCCTTTATCATCACGACTGATAGTAATTAATGGTACACCTAGATGTTTGATTAACGGCATGAGCATCATGATTTCATCACTTTTGCCTGAATTTGAAATCGCGATTAATACATCACCTCGAACCAACATACCCAAATCACCATGCCCCGCTTCACCTGGGTGCATAAAAAATGATGGTGTCCCAGTTGATGCAAGTGTCGCTGCCATTTTTCGACCGATATGACCTGATTTGCCCATACCCGTCACAACAACACGCCCTTTACACTGCAAAAGAATTTCACAGGCACGATCAAAACTTTCATTAATTTGTGTTGCAAGAACTTCTAAGGCTTGTTGCTCAATTCGCAGGGTCTCTAATGCGCTTTTTTGAAAATTTATGGCTTGTGACATATGAGTTTGACCCAGAATAATACGCTATCCACCTGAGGGCAGATCATTTTAATCAAAAGAATGATACTGATTCTAGCATAATTGAAAAATATGCACGTTTCTAAATGTAGTAGTTTTCATCGAAAATGAAGAGAGATTGAACTTATGTTAATTGCTAGAATCTACTAAGTAATAAAGTATATACCCTGATTAGACTAAACGACCTGCTTTCACTTCATCTTCAAAACATTGCTTTAAAGCAGCTTCGCTAGAAAATCCATATTCAAATAATCTTGAACCAGCAAAATCAAGCAATCTCCATAAATCAAAACCATTGATCTGCCCCTGCTCTCCAAAATCAAAATCTACGGCACCTCTATGTAATTTAACCTTAAAGCCAAAACCATGTTTAAAATATGGAATACCTCCTATCAATTTACCAAGTTGAGGGATATCCATACATGCCCATTCAATATTTGTAATAGGTTGCTTTATACCAGATCCTTACATAAGAGCTAGAACCTCACATACTGCACTTTGATAAGCAAGAATGAGACATCTGAGATTGCTATTCATCATAAACTCAAGAGTAAAAAATCATAATATGCGATATTGCTAAAAAATAGGCATTTATAAAGGCAATCACTCCTCCATTTTTTTCACCTGATAACTTTATGAAATACAATGCATACGTTATGATGAATCACGATTTTTGTAGAGTGTTTGAAAACCCTTATGCAACCTTTTGTTCTATATAATTCTGAGCAACGTAAAAAAGTTGAATTTGTCCCACGTCAAGAAGGTCAAATCGACATGTATGTCTGTGGTATGACTGTTTATGATTACTGTCATATTGGGCACGCTCGAGTTATGGTTGCATTTGATTACATCATCCGCTTCTTACGCAGCCAAGGCTGGAAAGTTCGCTATATTCGTAACATCACGGATATTGATGACAAAATTATTGCGCGTGCCAATGAAAATGGCGAAAGCATTCAACAACTCACGGCTCGTTTTATTGATGCAATGAATGAAGATGCAGCTAATTTAGGCTGTGCAGCACCAGACGAGGCACCAAAAGCAACTGAATATATTGATCAAATGCAAAATATGATCAATACACTGGTTGATAAAGGTGCTGCCTACCCCGCTGCCAATGGTGATGTGTATTTTGAAGTGACTAAATTTGATAAATATGGTCGCTTATCAGGTCGTAAATTGGACGACATGCAAGCAGGAGCATCAGAACGTGTCGATGTCGAAGTAGACAAGAAACATCCATTCGACTTTGTACTTTGGAAACATGCCAAAGAAAATGAACCTGCATGGGCTTCACCATGGGGCAATGGCCGTCCAGGTTGGCATATCGAATGCTCTGCAATGTCGACTTGCTGCTTAGGCAATCATTTCGATATTCATGGTGGTGGCTCAGATCTCATGTTCCCTCACCATGAAAATGAAATCGCACAAAGTGAAGCATCAACAGGTGAGCAATATGTAAATTATTGGATGCATGTTGGTTTTATCAATGTTGATGGCGAAAAAATGTCTAAATCTTTAGGCAACTTCTTTACCATTCGCGATGTCATGGAAAAATTCCATCCCGAAGTGATTCGTTACTTTATTGTCTCATCTCATTATCGTAGCCCTGTCAATTTCTCTGATGTTGCATTAAAAGAAGCAAAGACCACACTAAGTCGTTTTTATCATTCATTTAAAGCTTATCAGCAAGTTTATGGTCAAAAAACAGTTGAAACTTTAGCGCAAGATCTTGTTGAACGCTTCAACAGTGCAATGCGTGATGATTTTAACACTGCGGAAGCAATCGCAGTACTATTTGAAATCAATAAAGAATTAAATCGTGCGGTTAAAGAAGAACAGGCTGAACAAGCAACTGTTCTTTATTCAACGCTACGTTATCTGACGAACATTCTTGGTCTAGTGCAATATGATGTTGAAGATTTTTTAAAGTCTGATATTGGTCAAGAAGCGCTTAATCTCTCTGATGTAGAAATTGAAGATTTTATTCAACAACGTGTTGATGCAAAAAAAGCTAAAGATTTTGCAAAAGCCGATAGCATTCGTCAGTCTTTACTCGATCAAGGTGTCGTTTTAGAAGATACTCGCCAAGGCACAATTTGGCGACGTGCTGATTAATTCAACACTTAGCAACATAGAGAGTTGACAGTTGGATGAAACTCTCTATAATGCGTCCTATTGCGGGAATAGCTCAGTTGGTAGAGCATAACCTTGCCAAGGTTGGGGTCGCGAGTTCGAGTCTCGTTTCCCGCTCCAAAATTTAAAAAGCCTTTATCTAACGATAAAGGCTTTTTATATTTAAAATTTACTTCTTTCTAAAATTTTAATACTTTGCAATAAGTAGGTTAAATAATAAATTTAAATTCTGCCATTTATAGATTTACCAAAGGTTAAATAACCCTTACATACTGTCACTACCCTTTCTTCTTAAAATCCCATAGTTTAAATAACAATATTTTTCAAAAAAGAGCTTAATACCAAATGAAAAAGTCAATTATTGCAATTTCTCTAGCTTCTCTTGTATTAGCCGCTTGTAGTAAAACTGAAAATAAAAAAGTTGAAGAGCAAACACCAGCTACAACTGAAGCTGTATCAGAAGCAACTGTAGCTGATACTGCACATACTACTGAAAATGCATTAGATTGGAATGGCACATATAAAGGCATACTCCCTTGTGCAGATTGTGAAGGTATTAAAACCGAATTAGAACTTAATTCAGATAAAACTTATGAGATTAAAGAAACGTATCTTGGTAAGGGGGATGGCAAACCATTTGAAAGCAAGGGTAGTTTCCAATTCGATAACAAAAATTCATCTATTATTGAATTAGATAAAGCTAGTGATAGCCGTAAATATTTTGTTGCTGAGGGTTATTTAAAAGCATTAGATATAGATGGGAAAGAAATTACGGGTGATTTGGCTAATAAATATCAACTCAAAAAAGAAGCTGAATAATCTTTTTAAATTTTAAATGCTCGCTGTTGCGAGCATTTTTATGATTAAAATAAAAAACCCTGCTTAAGCAGGGTTTTTTCGAATCAGTTCGCGACTTAGTGAGCAGCGAATTGGTTCATTGTGTTTTTAGCATCGTCGTGCGCTTTAAGAGCGTTGTCACCAGAGAAGATTTCTTTGTGATCATCACCGATGTCAGAACCAGCCATTGCTTGGTGTTTAACACAAGCGATACCGCCACGGATTTCTTTACGTTGTACGCCAGCAACATAAGCCAACATACCTTCAGAACCGAAGTAACCTTGTGCAAGCTCATGAGTAGAAAGAGCAGCAGTGTGGTAAGTCGGAAGTGTGATCAAGTGATGGAATACACCCGCTTCACGAGAAGCATCTGCTTGGAATGTACGTACTTTTTCATCAGCATCAGCAGCCAATTCAGTAGCATCGTACTCAGCGCTCATTAATTTAGCACGGTCGTAAGCAGAAACGTCTTTACCTTCAGCAACCCAACGGTCGTAAGCTTGTTGACGGAAGTTTAACGTCCAGTTGAATGATGGGCTGTTGTTATAAACAAGCTTCGCATTTGGAACTGTTTCACGTACACGGTTAACCATGTGAGCGATTTCTTCAACGTTTGGAGTCGCTGTTTCGATCCAAAGAAGGTCAGCACCGTTCTGTAAGCTAGTTACACAGTCAAGTACAACGCGGTCAATTTGAGTGCCTTCACGGAACTGGTATAGACCAGAAGCAAGACGTTTAGGACGGTGAAGTTTACCATCACGCTTGATCAGGATTTCGTCTTCTTGAGCTTCTGAAATGTCGATTTCAGTTGTGTCTAAGTAGCTGATGTATTGAGAAGCGATGTCGCCTGGCTCTTTAACCACTGGGATTTTTTGAGTCAAGTCAGCGCCTTCAGAGTCAGTACGTGCAACGATGATACCGTCGTCAAGACCCATTTCTAAGAATGCATAACGTAATGCATGGATTTTAGCGATGAAGTCTTCGTGCGGAACAGTTACTTTACCAGCTTGGTGACCACATTGTTTCGCATCAGATACTTGGTTTTCGATTTGAAGCGCACAAGCACCAGCTTCGATCATTTTCTTAGCAAGTAAGTAAGTCGCTTCTTCGTTACCGAAACCAGCGTCGATGTCAGCAATAATTGGCACAACGTGAGTTTGGAAGCCATCGATTTGAGCAGTGATTTCAGCAGCTTTAGCAGTGTCACCAGCTTCTTGAGCTTTTTTAAGAGCACGGAATAAATCGTTTAATTCTTTCGCGTCAGCTTGACGTAAGAAAGTATAGATTTCTTCGATTAATGCAGGAACAGAAGTTTTTTCGTGCATAGATTGGTCAGGAAGTGGACCAAATTCTGAACGAAGTGCAGCAACCATCCAACCAGAAAGGTAGATATAGCGACGTTCAGTAGTACCGAAGTATTTTTTGTTCGCAATCATTTTTTGTTGAGCGATGAAACCGTGCCAGCAACCTAATGATTGAGTATATTTGCTAGAGTCAGCATCATAAGCAGCCATATCACGACGCATAATCGCAGCTGTATATTTAGCAATATCTAAACCAGTTTTGAAACGGTTTTGCATTTGCATACGAGCAGCATCTTCTGGGCTAATATCGCGCCAAGTGTCGCCGAATTTTGCTTTTAATTCGCGGATTGCATCAATCGCTGTTAAATATGTAGACATGATATATTCCTTTAGAGGGATTGGCATCGAATGATCGCAAAAAACCATGCTTTTATAGTCTAGATTTTAAGCACTTCATCAACATATTGCACAGCTTAGTCTGTGCAAACAGATTAATCCAATATTCTTGGTTAATTTTCAGTATTTATTTATGAAATATACAGATAAAACGATATAGAATATTCAAAAAAATAAACTAAGCCTTTGATATATAAATATTTTTAAAAATAAAATTCATCATAAATTATTCATTAAACAATCTAACTCGTATTATTTCTATACATTTAAAACAACTATCCAATACCAAAACATATGAATGAATAAAGCCAATAAATGCAGAAATGGCCATCGTGTTTTATATATTGAATATCATTTCTTCATGATAATGAATCTATGATAAGCTTATTCAAATTTAATAAGACCAAACCATTCAACTATTTGCTATACCTTTTATCTCGTTTTAAGTTACACAAACGGCTTTAGTTATGTCATAATTCATCACAATTCAAAAATTTTATTTTCGGTATTTTTTTTATGAATCTGGAGCGGGTTGATCTCAATTTATTAATTTATCTTGATGTACTTCTTCGTGAAAAAAATGTCACACGTGCTGCAGAACAACTGGGTGTCACTCAACCCGCAATGAGTAATATTTTACGTCGCTTACGTAATTTATTTAACGACCCTCTACTCATTCGTTCTTCTGAAGGCATGACACCAACTGAGCGTGCACTCGAATTACAACCACGTATTCGTGATGCATTATCAGATTTGTCGATGATTCTCGAACCACGTACCGAATTTAGACCTTATACCAGTACACGCGTTTTTCGCATAATGACTTCCGATTATGCTGAAGCAACGCTTGTACCGCGTCTTGTAAAAGCACTTCGTTCTGAAGCACCGAATGTTGTACTGGACTTCTTAACTCCAAGTGATGTCTCTTATCGAGATATGGAGCAAGGCAAAGTTGATCTAGCCATTAACCGCTTCAATGAAATCCCGCAAAGCTTCCATCAAGTTTTGGTATGGCGCGATAGTTTTAGCTGTATTTTAAATGATAAACACCCTGCTGTAACCCATCTCAACCTTAAAAGCTATTTAGATGCTCAACATATTTGGGTTTCTAAAACAGGTATGGGTGTTGGCTTTGGCGTAAATCCAGATAAACAAGCAGGTCTTGGTTGGATTGACCAAGCTTTGGAACGAATTGGTCAGCGTCGTAAAATTTCCGTGTTTACTCGCCACTATCAAATGCCTGCACTTTTAGCGCAAAATGTTGATCTGATTGCAACATTGCCGACACGTATGGCACGTTTGCAAGCACAAAATCCTCGTCTTCTTATTAAAGACCCACCATTTTACATTCCAGAATTTGAGCTTAAAATGGCTTGGTGTCCATTACTACACCATCATCCTGCACATCGTTGGTTAAGACAACTTATCCTCTTTGTAGCACGCCAAATGATCGAAGAAGAAAATCGTGAGTTTCTTTTAAATAATTCACAATTTTCACAATACTAAAATATTGCTTTGTAACAATATGATTTCCTCTACGGATATGCTTGTTTCATAAGCAAAATTGTTATACTGAGGTAATACCCAATTACCTCTCTTCTTTTTTTATGTTACAACATATTCATAATAAACGATGAACCACAGGTGATGTGTGAGTCTCTTCCAAAATATTATTGTCATTATTCTGCTCATAACTGCGGCAGGTTTTCTCTCGCTCACTGAAATTGCACTTGCTGGCGCACGAAAAGTTAAATTAAAAATTTTGGCTGAATCTGGTGAAATTCGAGCACAAAAAGTTTTAGATTTACAGGAACAATCTGCGGACTTTTTTGCAGCCTCACAAATCGGTTTAAATGCTGTTGCTATCTTAGGCGGTATTTTAGGTGAAGCAGCTTTTCGCCCATTTTTTGTAGAAATGCTTAAACAGTTTTATGTAGACCCTTGGCTAGAAACGATTGGTTTTGCTTTATCTTTCACTTTGGTAACTTCCCTTTTTATTTTGTTCGCGGATCTAATGCCAAAACGTTTGGCAATGATCGCCCCAGAAAAAATTTCTATTCGCGTTATTGAGCCGATTCAAGTTTTTATCAAGATTTGTAAGCCTTTAGCTTGGGGAATCAATGCAATTGCAAACTTATTGTTCCGGTTATTTAAAGTAAATACCATTCGTGATGACAATATTACGTTTGATGATATTTCTGCGGTTATGGATGCAGGAGCTCAAGCTGGTGTATTACAAAAACAAGAACACCACTTCATTGAAAATGTTTTTGAACTCGAAGAACGCACAGTACCATCAAGTATGACCACACGTGAAAATGTGGTTTATTTCACTTTAAAAGAAAATGAGAACAGTATTCGCCAAAAATTAGCCGAATATCCCTACTCCAAGTTTTTAGTTTGTAATGAACAAATTGACCAAGTCATTGGTTATGTTGATACCAAAGATATTTTGGTCCGTATCTTAAACAATCAATCCCTCCTTCAGCTGAATGAATCAACAATCCGTACTGTTCTTATTATTCCAGACACATTAACACTTTCAGAATTACTAGATCGCTTCCGTTCAACCAAAGAAAAATTTGCGGTCGTTATTAATGAATATGCCTTGGTGGTTGGTGTGATTACACTCAGCGACATCATGATTACTGTGATGGGTGATTGGGTCACACCAATGGAAGAAGATCAACAAATTATTAAGCGTGATAATCACTCATGGCTGATTGATGGTAGCACCCCAATTGAAGATGTGAAACATGTATTGGAAATTGAAGAATTTCCTGAAAATGAAAATTATGAAACGATTGCTGGTTTCATCATGTATCGTTTACGCAAAATTCCACGTCCAGCTGATGCAGTAGAATATGCGGGTTTTAAGTTTGAGGTAGTTGATATTGACCATTATAAAATCGATCAATTACTGGTCACTCAAATTATTCCCAGCTTAGAAAATGAACCACCTTCAACAACAACTGAATAAGTCATAAAAATTAAGCCCTTTGAAGGGCTTAATTTATCTGGTCAAAAACCAAACTAAAATCACCAATATGATGAAAATCAAAATAAAGATTTGGATTCCGCCACGACTGCGTTGGGCTAACTGCTCCTGAATTAGCGCTTGTTCTTGTGGATGTTCTTTTAAATACCGTTCGACCAAGTCTTTGGATTCTTTCAACCCAAGACCTGTTTTCTCACGAGTAATTTTGATTGCATCTATCAACTGACCTGCTCTTACAGCGTCTAGAGCCTCATGTGGTATCTCTATATTCAAACTCATAAATTTAACATCCTTGTTATTTATAATAATTTATTTGATTTCGTAGAAAATTTAATTTCCACCATATAGTGAAATTAATTGATCTAATGTAGCTTGATAATGAATTGCAATATCTTCTGATAGGATTTTATACGCACTATCGAACTGAACCATTGGCCACCCTTCTTTCCAAAATGGAAAGATGTTATGCAGATCATGAGTCACTATTGAATCTTCACGCACAATTGCTTGAGCAACCTGAGACAGAACTTGAGCTGTTTCAGCTCCATCAATCGCAAGATAATCAATACCTCGCACTTTTAAAATACGAATACGATCTTTTTTATAACGAATTTTTTTAGCTTGTCCAGAATTTAAACCTAATGCAAGTGTTACTGCTTCTACAAATTTATCTTCAAAACTTGTATTCAGTGCAACCAAAGCTTGCTTGTGCGCTTCTTGACGCCCAGCCTTACCCCCATTACGGATGATTTCGTTCGCTTCTGCATCAAGCTTATCTTTTTTCATAGACTGTAAAATGTCTAAAATTTCGATATCACTTAAATATTCAGGAGTTTGCTCAGTCATGGGAGTCCTTAGACAATAATTCAAAGAACTATTGTCTCATAAAAGACCTTTCAAAACAGAATAAAAAAATATCAGCCCGATATATTTATCACTATTTTAAATTAAATCGAAGAATCAAAAACCTTCAAAGATATAAATTTCGAATTTATAAAATAAAAAAGCCTGCATGAGCAGGCTTTTAGAAGTCAGTCCAAGCTATTAAAGACGAACTAACTCCACGATTTTTTCAGCTGCTTCTTCAACTGTTTCAGCATTAATATCGGTATCTGTACCATCAACAGTTGTCGTGATCACCACTACACCTGTTTCTCGCAATAAAACAATTTGCTCAGTCGTTAAACCAACTTTTGCAATCGCAACCACACCTTGTTGAATCAACAAACTTTCCAAAGCCTGAGCCTGTTCAATCAACTGAGCAGAAACACCAATCACAGTAGGTTTCTGACCTAAGCGCGCAGCACGATCTTCCGCAGTCACAGGATTGCTATGCGCTGTCCATTCAACTGCAGCTTCAACCATTCCTGCGCCAACAGTAACGTTGCTTAAGCGGTCAATAAAGATAAATGAACCTGTGTAACGGCTATCCTGATATTGATCAAACACCACTGGCGCATCAAACTCAATTACAAGATCTGCAATTGCATTTAACTCAAGCTCTTCAACTTGAGTATGTTCAAGTGTATTCACATTGACACGATAATTAATCGCACTGACTTTTGCAGGAACAGTTTGCGTACCAATTTTAAGATTATACAGTTTACCTTTCACTAATGGATGTTCATTCATCCACACCACAGATGCACGAACACTACGCGAAATAAGCGGTTGTTCACCTGCACGAACTAAAACATTACCACGTGAAATATCAATTTCATCATTTAACGTTAAAGTAACCGCTTGACCTGCAATTGCTTGTTCAAGGTTTCCATCAAAAGTGACAATTTCTTTCACCGTTGATTTTTTACCTGAAGGTAAAGCAACGATTTCATCGCCAACGTTAATTTCACCCAGCGCAATCGTACCTGCAAAACCACGGAAATCAAGATTTGGACGGTTCACATACTGAACAGGGAAACGAAATTCTTTTTTGTTCGAATCACGCTTGATTTCCACTGACTCAAGAATGCTCATCAAGGTTTGACCCTTGTACCAAGGCGTACTTGCAGATGGATTAACAACGTTGTCGCCATTCAATGCTGAAATCGGAACGAATAAAATATTCTCTGGACGACGCTCACCAAGCTGGCTTAAGAATGCATCATATTCAACTTGAATTTCGTTGAAACGAGATTCAGAGAACTCAACCAAGTCCATTTTATTGATCGCAACAACGATATTTTTAATACCAAGTAAACTTGCAATAAAAGTATGACGGCGAGTTTGCGTTTGCACACCATAACGCGCATCAATCAGGATAATCGCAAGATCGGCCGTTGATGCACCTGTTGCCATGTTACGCGTATATTGCTCATGTCCTGGCGTATCAGCAATGATGAACTTACGCTTTTCTGTAGAGAAATAACGATAGGCTACATCAATCGTAATCCCCTGTTCACGTTCAGCTTGTAAACCATCAACCAGTAAAGCAAGGTCAGGAGCATCTCCTGTTGTACCTACTTTTTTACTATCACGCGTTACTGCTTGTAATTGATCTTCATAGATCAACTTTGAATCATAAAGTAAACGACCAATTAGCGTTGACTTACCATCATCGACGTTACCGCAAGTCAAGAAGCGCAAAAGGTCTTTATTTTCGTGCTGTTTTAAATATGCCAAAATATCTTGGCTAATAAGATCTGATTGATGAGACATTGCTCAAAACTCCACAAAATTTGAAATCTAATTTTGTAATTTCCCTACATCCCTCTTTTAACAGAGGGACTTGCTTAAGGAAATTAGAAATAACCTTCCTGCTTTTTCTTTTCCATTGAGCCAGCTTCATCATGGTCAATCATACGACCCTGACGCTCTGAACTGGTAGCCAAAAGCATTTCTTGGATAATTTCAGGCAATGTATCCGCCTCAGACTCAACTGCACCTGTTAATGGGTAACAACCAAGTGTACGGAAACGTACCGATTTCATTTGAGGAACTTCACCTTCCTTTAAACGCATACGCTCGTCATCGACCATGATTAACGTACCGCTACGCTCTACAACTGGGCGTACAGCCGAGAAGTAAAGAGGAACAAGTTGAATATTTTCTAAGTAAATATATTGCCAAATATCTAACTCAGTCCAGTTAGATAAAGGGAAAACACGAATACTCTCACCTTTGTTCACTTTACCATTGTAAAGATTCCAAAGTTCTGGACGCTGGTTTTTTGGATCCCAACGATGCTTCGTATCACGGAATGAATAAACACGTTCTTTCGCACGTGATTTTTCTTCATCACGACGTGCACCACCAAACGCAGCATCAAACTGATATTTATCTAATGCTTGTTTTAAACCCTGAGTTTTCATGATGTCGGTATATTTTGAACTACCATGATCAAACGGGTTAATGCCTGCATCACGACCTTCTTTGTTCTGATGTACGATCAAATCAAAGCCATGAGTTTTTGCCATGTTGTCACGGAATGTGATCATGTCTTTAAACTTCCAACCTGTATCTACATGCAGGAGTGGAAAAGGAAGCTTAGCAGGATAAAATGCTTTCAAGGCAAGATGTAACATGACTGCTGAATCTTTACCAATTGAATATAGCATCACTGGATTTTCAAATTCAGCTGCAACTTCACGAATAATATGAATACTTTCTGCCTCAAGTTGCTTGAGGTGAGTTAATCTATTTTCAGTCATGTACATATCCCCCCTTATCAATGTTACCCATAAAATCTATAAGTGGTATTAAACCACCACTTGGAAGACCGTGTGGAGGAACGAGTATCATAACAACTCCAATTTTTCGTGATATCGATATTCTTACTAGTGGACAAATGAGCAATCTAGTAAAGTTTATCCATTATAATAATTTAGAACGGCTTCTTTAGCTTGTTTTTTCATATAAATATGCAAAATTATGATATGAAAATTATATTCAGCAATATAGATGCAACCTATTTCACATGAATTTAAACAAAAAAAGAAGCCCATACAGGCTTCTTTCTGAGTTGGTTAATTTAGAAACCGAACATATTGCGTTCCAATGGAATTTCAACGCCTACCGAAACACCGCCATCACGGCCATTTAAATCAGAGTCGCTGACCCAGCCATTCACTTTCAGTGGAAGTGTCGGTTTTATATAGTGTGTCCAGGTGAGATCCAGCCCCTTAACAGTATCTTCTTTTGGAAATGCCGCATTAATGGCTAAATTGGACTGGTTTACTTTGGCATATAAGGCACGCCCACTTAGGCGGTTCATCACATCAAAGCGAATGTCACCACCAACAGAATACATCTGCCCATCACCACCGATTGCATGTCCTAATGGGAAACCATGCTGATAATAACCATCGGTATAAACATAATGGTTATAAGACACGCCATCCACTTGACCATTGGTACGTGTATCTGCCCATTCTGCATAAAGCTGATATGGCATATTCTTATAAGTTGAAGAGAAATCTGTACCTGCTAGATACATTTTTTGGCTGGCAAGAATCCTGCTTCATCTTCACCTACATATTGTCCATAAATACCCACAGGTATTTGCAATAATGGCTGCATATTTAGACGAAAATCCAGACCTGCAATCTGATTTGACTTATCATCATCTGCGGAGTCAAAGTTGTCGTTTCCTTTAATCGCGTTCCATAAAGAATCCAGACTTTCTGAGCGTCCCTCGCCACCCCATTGCAATATACGTGAAGCGCCAAACTCCAGATAAGGCAAAGGTTGTGCAGTCAAGCGTAGACCAAGAAGTTTCGCATCTGGAATGGCTTTGTAATCGTCCAGTTGTCCTGCAAAGGCCTGATATTGCCAAGAACCAATCCATGATAGCCACTTTGTTTCAAAGGCATTCTGTACCGCACGCTGAGCGGTTATTCCATAAACAGGACGGCTGGCATCACCACGAATCAGGCTTCCATCATGTCCTGGTCCCCAGTAAGTTGGGATTTGCCCAGCAATCAACTATTGATTCCAGAGTTTGCCCGCAAGATAGGAACCCTCGACATTGGCATCATGTCCATTATCAATCAATCGATCTTTTTCGCCATTGATACGCAACTTGGCATCCCAGTTCTCACCGCCAGCATTAAACTCAGCCGCAACCTGATATTGTGATTTTTGATTATCGCCAAATGTTTGGGGAATTGTTTTTAAGTCAGTACCAGCATGTAAACCAACCTTGGCTGGCACATTATCTGCCTTTAGCGAATGAATGACTGAATTAACCACTTTTTGCTGGGTGTTATTACTGACTTTCACCTGCGCCAATGCACGTTGAATTTCATCACCACTCAATGGCCAAGTTGAAGTACTGATTTGTATAACACCTTGCTGATTTAACCAATTTAAGTCAGTGCGTAAGTTTGCATCATTCAATACAAGCCCTTGTGCAAAAGTAGCAGCTGAAATAGCCGAAAATAATGCGATATAAAGCGATTTTTTTACAAACATACCTTAACTGTTCTCAAATTTGTTCATTAGCACATCATCGTTTTTTTATGCTTTTTTTTCAATCATCAAACCAAACAATTACATTTCTTAACCAACAAATAAAAAGCCACTTTTAAAGTGGCCTTTTATTAATAATAAGTGAGTAATTAATCTTTACGGCGCATGTGTGGGAATAACAATACATCACGAATACTTGGCGCATTAGCAAATAGCATAACCAAACGATCAATACCAATACCTTCACCTGCTGTAGGTGGCAAACCATATTCTAATGCTTCAATAAAGTCCGCATCGTAATGCATTGCCTCATCATCACCAGCATCTTTTTCTTCAACCTGTGCTTGGAAACGCTCAGCCTGATCAATTGGATCATTTAACTCAGAGAAACCATTGGCTAACTCACGACCACCAATAAAGAACTCAAAACGATCGGTAATGTGTGGATTATCATCATTACGACGAGCGAGTGGTGATGTTTCAGCTGGATACTCTGTAATGAATGTTGGTTGACGAAGTTTAGTTTCAACAGTTTCTTCAAACACGATTGTTTGTAATTTGCCTAAACCAAAACCAGGCTTCACTTTTTCTTTCAACACATCTTGAGTAAATTTAGCCAAGAACTCACGATCATTTACATTTTCTGGCGTAAAGTCTGGATTATGCTCAAGAATGGCGTCAAACATTGATATTTTCTTGAATGGACCTTTGAAGCTATACACCTCATCACCATAAGGCACATCGGTAGAACCTAAAATATCAATTGCGAGTTTTTCAAGCATATTCTCAGTTAATGCCATCAAGTCTTTATAATCAGCGTAGGCTTGATAGAACTCAATCATGGTAAATTCAGGGTTATGACGTGTTGATACCCCTTCGTTACGGAAGTTACGGTTGATTTCAAACACACGCTCAAAACCACCTACTACAAGGCGTTTTAAGTACAACTCTGGCGCAATACGCAAATAGAGTTCCATATCCAATGCATTATGATGTGTTACGAATGGTTTTGCAGATGCACCACCCGGGATCACATGCATCATTGGTGTTTCAACTTCCATGAAACGTTCATTGGTTAAGAACGCACGAATACCTGCAACCACTTTGGCACGAATTTCAAAAGTCTTACGTGTTTCTTCGTTGACAATCAAATCTAAATAACGTTTACGATATTTCGCTTCTGTGTCCGTTAAACCATGGAATTTATCTGGAAGCGGACGAAGTGATTTGGTTAATAATTCAAAGCCTTCAAGGTGTACATATAAATCACCTTTGCCAGAACGTCCGATATAACCTTCAGCGGCAATAATATCGCCAAGATCTAAGCTTTTAATCGTTTCTAAAACGTCTGCTGGCAAACCTTTACGATCTACATAAAGTTGGATACGACCTGTCATATCTTGGATCACAATAAATGACCCACGGTTCAACATGACACGACCCGCGACTTTTACATAAACTTTTTCAGCACCTTCGATTTGTGCTTTATCTTGATCTTTAAATTGTTCCTGTAAGTCACCTGTATAGTGCTCACGTTTAAAGGTATTCGGCCAAGGACTTTTACCGCTTTGTTTAGCGGTCTCTTGGATTTGCTTTAACTTGGCATGACGCTGTGCGATTAAATCGTTTTCGGAAAGTGTTTGTTCAGAAGTCGATTGAGCGTTTTGTTGCGTCATCTCTGCCTCGATTTAAGTAAAATTGAAGTGGCATAGAATAGCAGATCAAAGCCCATTTTCGCACCATTTCAGTCACACAATCGTGAAAAAAGCAAAGATTTATCAATTTCAAAGCGTAAATAATACTTTTATCTTGCAATAAATATGTACTTAAAATGATTTCTATTGCTCAGCGAGTTGTTTAACTAAAGCTAACCCTTTTTCAAATCCTTGATTCATCATTTCAATATATTCGGGTTGAATATCCACTTCTACATAGAGTTGAGTAACGTCATCCGAATCAAATAACATGTACTTTTCTAATGCACCTGCCCAAGATTTTACATCGTCACTTTCAGTATCTTCCTCCCCATCTTGAATCATCCCGATATGTTTAAAAATAATCACATTCGGCTCATCTAAACGTTCGATTATTGAAATCATGCCACCCCCTTATCATCATAGAAATAGGTTTTACCGCCTACTTGCTAGTTTGATCGTATGGTCGAGTTGCAAGAAAAAAATTGCGCCCAAGCTTGGTAACTTTCTTTTTCCTCATAATTATGGTGATATTTTTGATCTTTTAATTTTAAATGGTTATTTTTCACCCACTCTATATTTATACTTTTACTGTTTTTAAAATGCTATAGAGATATACAGATCCATAAAAAATTAGAGTAATTGCTCAAATAACAAGACTTTCAGAACAAATTGCCATTCCACTTTCTACATAAATGATTAAACTCTTGCATTTGCTTTACTTAAATGGCGTTCTGCGTAAAAATCTAACTCCTGATTAACACAAGTTTGTTGTATTACAGCGATCGTAGCGACATTATGGAATAGTTTTACTGAAAGGCAATTTGAGCATACCTATCAGTTTGGAGAGTCACATGAAAAAATATCAATGTATCGTTTGTGGGTGGATTTACGATGAAGCAGATGGTTGGCCACAAGACGGCATTGCAGCAGGTACCAAATGGGAAGATATCCCTGATGATTGGACTTGCCCAGATTGCGGCGTTTCAAAAGCTGATTTTGAAATGATTGAAATCTAAATAGATCTAAAAGACCGTGATCATGATCATGGTCTTTTTTTTCCTATCGTTTGTTTTTATTGAAAGAAATACTGGAGAATATAATGCATCCTATCGTCATCATCGGATCGGGCATGGCAGGCTATACTGTTGCACGTGAGTTTCGCAAACTCACCCCAGAACAAGAACTCGTTATGATCTGCGCAGATGATGCGGTAAATTATGCAAAACCAACATTATCTAATGCCTTTGCAGGCAATAAAGCACCTGAACAAATTGCCCTAGGTGATGCAGCTAAAATGGCAACGCAACTGAATATGCGCATTGAAGCTGAAACCTTGGTGAAAGAAATTAATGCTGAACAACATGAAATCACTTTAGAAAAAAATGGTGAAATTTTCACTCAACCTTATTCAAAACTGGTCCTTGCAGTAGGTGCAAACCCAATTCGTTTAGCAATTGCTGGTGATGGTAGTGATGATATTCATGTCGTGAACTCCTTGATCGACTACCGTACGTTCCGTGAAAATTTAGCAAAGCGTAAAGATAAACGCGTTGTGATTCTAGGCGCTGGGTTAATTGGCTGTGAATTTGCCAATGATTTATTACATAGCGACTACGATGTCACAGTAATTGATCTTGCACCACAACCACTTGGTCGCTTGCTACCAAATCACGTTGCTGAAGCATTTAAAACAAACTTAGAACAAGCGGGTATTAAATTCGCATTGTCGACCACTGTTAAAAAAGTAACGAAAATCAATGATGGTGAAGATTACGAAGTGACTTTGGCAACAGGTCAGACTTTAATTGCAGATATCGTTCTTTCAGCGATTGGTTTACAGCCAAATATATCTTTAGCAAAAGCTGCAGATATTCAAACAAGTCGTGGCATCATTACCAATACCCTATTGGAAACCAACCAGCCTGACATCTATGCGGTGGGTGACTGTGCAGAAGTGAATGGAACATTACTGCCATATGTCATGCCAATCATGCAACAAGCACGTGCATTAGCAAAAACACTGAGCGGGCAAAGTACTGCTGTACACTACCCTGCAATGCCTGTTGCGGTAAAAACACCTGCTGCACCATTGACTGTATTACCTGCACCAATTGGTGTGGACGTGAATTGGGAAACTGAAGAGTTTGAAGATGGTATGCTTGCTAGAGCAGCAGATGATGAAGGTACATTGAGAAGTTTTGTGCTTTTAGGTGCGACTGCAAGCAAACAACGTTTAACTTTAACCAAACTTGTTCCAGACTTGATTCCAGCACAAGTTTAAGGTTTAAATTAGAGTCTGTTAAGAAAGAAATTTCTAGCAGACTCTAATTCTATAAAAAGAATTCAATTCGGAATGAATGCCATGAACAGTGCTTTACAATTTAATGTGTCACCTTATGCTCCATTTATGCAAGAAACCAAAGTCACTTTAGGTAATGGTATTGAACTGCATGTTGAAATGGGCGGCAATCCAGAACACCCAACAATTCTGTTGATTATGGGTTTAGGTGCTCAAATGCTGTTTTGGCCTGACTTCTTTTGTAAATCATTGATTGATCAAGGCTTTCGCGTTATCCGTTTCGATAATCGTGATATTGGTTTATCTTCAAAAATTCGTGAAAAAAGAAAACGCCTCAATACGATGAAACTCATGAGTCGCTTCATCTTTGGGCTTGGTAACGAAGGTGCACCTTACACTTTATATGATATGGCTGATGATGTTTCGATGTTAATCGACCAATTGGGGCTTGAAAAAACATATCTCATAGGTGCTTCAATGGGTGGCATGATCTCTCAAATCGTAGCAGCGAAATATCCAGAAAAAGTTGAGAAAGTAGGATTATTATTTACCAGTAATAATCAGCCCTTCTTGCCACCGCCGTTTCCAAAACAACTTTTCAGTTTATTAGGCAAACCTGAAGCACATGACGAAGATGCGATTGTGAATCATAGTTTGAAAGTATTTCATATTATTGGATCACCAGGTTATGTGAATCAAGTTGAAGCAATTCAAACCATTCGTAAACTATATCGCCGTAGTTTTTACCCAGCGGGTGTACTTCAACAGTTTTTAGCAATATTATGTACAGGTTCTTTGTTAGCATTGAACAAAAATATTACTCAACCGACTTTGGTTGTACATGGTTCAAAAGATCGTTTATTACCACCAAGTCACGGGAAAGCTGTTGCAAAGGCGATTTCTGGTGCTAAATTTGAATTAATTCAAGGAATGGGGCATGATATCCCTGCTCACTTCATTCCACAACTTAGCGGTTTGTTTGCTCATCACTTTAGATCATCACACTAGGACTCTATGGCTGCATTACCCTCATTAAGACAGCTATCGTATTTAGTTACGTTGTCAGAAACTTTACATTTTACTGAAGCTGCGCGCCGTTCATTTGTCACTCAATCTACTTTGTCGGGTGGTATCATGGAACTAGAGCGCCTCTTAGGTGGCGTCCTAGTTGAGCGTGATCGTCAAAACGTTCGTTTAACCCCATTAGGCGAACAAGTCGTTGCACGTGCACGAGTATTACTTGCCGATGCACAAGATTTAATGCGCCTAAGTAGAGAAATGAGTGAACCGTTAACAGGCGATCTACATCTCGGTATTATTCCTACGATTGCACCATTTATTTTGACCCAACTACTTGATGAAGTGCATCGACAACTGCCGAAGATTCAGCTTCATTTACATGAAGCTCAAAGTGAGAAAATCGTAGAAAAGCTAGAACACGGCAATTTAGATATGATTGTTCTGGCGCTTCCTTTTGACACTCGTGGATTAAAAGTTGCAGAAATTGCAAAAGAAAATTTATTTGTTGTCTACAATAAAAATGACAAGAATGCTGAGAATGCAAACTCACTAGATGATTTGGACTTATTGCGTCTGATGCTACTCGAAGAAGGTCATTGTTTACGAGATCACACCTTAAGTGCCTGCCCTGTGGGTGAGCGCAAAAATGATCATCGTTTAAAGGCAAGCTCTCTTCCAACTTTAGTGGAAATGGTGTCGTCAAATCTTGGCTTTACACTGCTACCCGAAATTGCCTTGAAAAACAGCATGATTCATTTCAATGAAGAAATTGCAGTAAAATCAATTGAAGATGCCCCGAACCGCACATTGGCATTGGTGACACGAAAAAGCACACCATTGCAAAGTGAATTTGATGTGATCTTTCAAATTCTGCAAAAAATCACTGCACATTTAGAGTAATCGGAAGCCTGTAATGAAACTCATCATTACAGGCTTTTAAACGAATAAAAATCACATCACTATTTAATGTCTAGTAAATTGACTTGTTCAACTTCAACATCACTCATGCGCTGCCCTAGATCAAGCAATTGATCAAAATATGCTTCTACAACCTTGGCTTGATCAGCAGTACTCTCTACTTTATACATACTTTGGCGAAATTCATTACTCGAACGCAAGCCTTTGGTGTACCAAGCAATATGCTTGCGCGCAATACGACAGCCAGAATATTCACCATAGAATTGATATAATTCTGATAAATGCCCTAATAGCACAGCTTTGACTTCAGCAATATCAGGCGCTGCCAAGTGTTTACCTGTTTTTAAGTAATGTGCTATTTCCCGAAATATCCATGGTCGACCTTGTGCAGCACGTCCAATCATAATCGCATCTGCGCCAGTATAGTCTAGGACATATTTAGCTTTCTCAGGACTATCAATATCACCATTCGCAATCAACGGAATATTAATCATTTGCTTAACTTGCTTAATTAATTCATAACGTGCTGTATTTAAATACATATCCTCACGGGTACGCCCATGCAGGGCTAAGGCTGCAATCCCTGCCTGTTCAGCCCGTTTTGCCACACGCAAAATATTTTCATGACCATTTAAAAATCCCAGTCGGGTTTTTAAAGTCACTGGCACATCCACGGCCGCAACCACCGCATCTAGAATTCGGGCTACTAAATCTTCATCTTGTAATAATGCTGAACCTGCCAACTTGTTACAAACCTTTTTGGCTGGACAACCCATATTGATATCAACGATTTGTGCACCGTTAGCGACTTGGTAACGAGCAGCTTCCGCAAGTTGCTCTGGGTCAGAACCCGCAATTTGTGCTGAAATTGGCGCAAGTTCGCCATCAAAATTTGCCCGATATAAACTTTTCTTACTCATACGTAAGGTTTTATCAGCCGTCATCATTTCACTTACGGCATGACCTGCACCAAAATATTTACATAGTGTCCGAAAGGGTCTATCTGTTACGCCTGCCATAGGTGCAACAATCAAATTATTTGACAGTTGATATGAACCGATATACATATATATTCTTACAAATTCTGAGCAACATAGTATACTTCATTCGCCCATTTGACTCATCTTTTTATGTGGTGTTGTTCTGATTATGAATAAATCATTCCCTACTCGTCCTTTATTAAAAATTATGGGCATCCTCACTGCATGTCTCAGCTTAACAGCTTGTGGAGATAAAGCATGGTGGTCTAATGGCAAAGAACCAGAAATGGAAGCAGAACAAATTAAGAAAGTGCTTCCCCCTCGTGTAAATGATCGCCAGTCATGGGCGCAAGATATTTTTGATATCATGCAACAACTCAGTATTCCTAAATCCAAGCAGAACGTATGTAGTGTGGTTGCTGTGGTAGATCAGGAATCAAACTTTGTTGCCGACCCTGCCGTGCATGGACTTGGTGAAAAAGCGGTACAGGAAATTAACAGCCGCCTAAAAGAGAAGTTTGAGGCCAAACTGGGTGAAACCATTGGTGGAACAGTCGCAGGCTATTTTGAGGACGTACTCAAAAATCAACCTTCTCCAGAAAATAATTACATGAGTCAAATGCGTAAAGTTAAAACGGAGCGCGAACTGGATTTACTCTATCGTGAAATTTTTGACTATATGTCCAAGCACTACCATGTTAGTGCCTTAACAGGTGCGGCAAAACTGGTAGGTCAGGATATTGGCGAAAAGATGAACCCGATTACCACACTGGGTTCCATGCAGGTCCATATCAACTATGCCAAAGAACATAAACGCCAAAGCGGCAGCATCGCTGAACTACGCAATGATCTTTATACCCAATATGGTGGTCTATATTATGGTATTCACCGTTTAATGGAATACCCTGCCGATTATGACAAGGCCATCTACCGTTTCGCAGACTATAACTCAGGCATGTATTCCAGTCGAAATGCGGCTTTTCAGAGTATGCTGAATGCAATGACCAAAACTGAAATCAGTCTGGATGGCGACCTACTGCTCTACACCAAGAATGGTGATATTAGGACAACCCAAAGCCAGACGGAGAAAGAGCTGATTGCAATTTTTGCACAAAACAACATTCTGGTAACACCACGCCAGATTCGTACTGACTTAAAAAAAGAAAAAGAAAAAAGTTTTGAAGACACGCAAACTTATTTAGCAGTGCAAAAGCTCTATCAAAATAAAACCAAAAAAGAACCAATTTATGCAACCATGCCTCAAGTCGTTATTTCAGGGCCAAAACTGAGCCGTGATTACAATACCAATTGGTTTGCAAGCCGTGTAAATGGACGATATGAAACATGCATGCAAAAAGCGAAACGCATAAAACTTTAAACCTTGCCTTATTTGATTTTGATGGGACACTTTATCCGAAAGACAGCTTTACTGGATTTATGTTTTATACGCTCTCAAAACGACATATCGTAAAAAAAGGCTTGAAAAGCCTACCGTGGATTCAAGCCTATTATTTACGCTTATATCCTGCACATGCGATGAGACCACGCTTGTTTCAAAGCATGTTTAAGGATATTTCAGCAAATTTTTTACAGAATTTAGCACAGGAATATGCTCAACAACTGATTCAAAATTTAGATCAGGATTTATTACAACAACTGCGTTTGCATCAACAAAATGGTGACCGTGTGGTATTGGTTTCGGCTTCTATTGATCTTTATCTCGTGCCAATCTGTAAAGCTTTGAATATCGAATTAATTTGTACCACGACAGAAATTAAGGATGGTCTGCTGACAGGTTACTACAGTTCTGAAGACTGTAGCTGTGAGCAAAAGAAACTCCGTATTTTGCAGAAATACAATCTGGCTGATTATGAGTTTGTCTATGCTTACGGAAACAGTGAGGAAGATTTGGATATGCTCTCACTCGCCGATTTTGCCTATATGATGGGGACAGAAAATCCCTTGCCTGAGTTAAAGCAAAAAGAAGTGATGCTTTGGCAAAATTTAAAGCAGATATAAAAAAAGCCTGAGTTAATCAGACTTTTTTAAGGTAACTTAGTAAATCGCCATATGGTCACGGTGAATCATTTCCAGAGAACGAGCCTCGCCCAGAACCTGATAGACTTTTTCAGAAGATAATCCCTTGATCATTTCGGCTGAACGAGAACTAAAATTCACACGTCCCACTGCAATACGACCACCATGTTTATCAACACACTCAACCACATCACCACGATCAAAATGACCTTCAATCGCTTTCACGCCCACTGGCAACAAACTACGATGCTTAAGTTTAATCGCTTCAACCGCACCATCATCAATCACTAAACGACCTGCTGTTTGTAAATGTGCCGCCAACCATTGCTGATGCGCCGTAACACGGTCATTGTCTGTGGTAAACAATGTTCCCAACATTTCACCAGCCATCAGGCGAGCAAGCACATTTTCACTTTCACCACTGGCAATCAATGTTGGACAGCCTGACCTTGCTGCAAGACGTGCGGCACGAACCTTGGTCACCATACCGCCACGACCAAGCACACCACCACCGCCTGCCATTTCAAACAGGCTGTCATCCAGTGCCCGAACCGCAGAGAACAGTTTAGCATTTGGGTTGCTTCGAGGGTCAGAGTCGAACATGCCCTGCTGATCCGTTAGGATAATCAACAGCTCAGCCTGAACCTGCCCTGCCACCATTGCAGCCAGAGTGTCATTGTCACCAAAACGGATTTCATCGGTAGATACCGTGTCATTTTCATTGATGACAGGAATCACACGCCAGTCAATCAGGTTTTGCAAGGCATCACAGGAATTGAGGTAACGGCGGCGATCAGCAAGATCATCATGCGTGAGTAAGACTTGTGCGGTTTGAATCCCATGTTGATCTAATACGCTTGACCACGTATGGATTAAACCCATTTGGCCAATAGCAGCACAAGCCTGCAAACTGGGTAGATCAGTGGGTCGACTCGCAAGTTTCATGCGTACCATCCCTTCCGCAACCGCACCTGAAGACACTAAAATAATTTCGTGCCCAGCATTGTGTAAATCCGCAATTTGTTTCGCCCAATGCGAAATTGCATTTAAATCTAGACCTTGCCCATTTGCAGTGAGTAAAGATGATCCGATTTTAACAACGATTCGTTTACACGCATTGAGCTGACGTTGCCCATCGACCACTTCTATCATTTTTTCCTCGGTTCACTAGTCGCGTACGTAAATGCTTTCTACGCCGCCTTCATCCTCATCGTCATCAAAGTCATCTTCATCGTCTTCCAGACCCGCTTCACGCTGAGCCTTACGCATGGCACGATAAGCTTCTTTTGCCGCGATGGTTTGTTCACGTGTTTCAGCCTCAAGCTGCTCACGGAATGCCTTAACTTCTGCTGCGTATTCAGGGTCTTCAAGCTCACGTTCACGCTGTTGCTCAATCTGGTCCATGAGGTAATACACAACTTCTTTAGTGCCTTCTGACATCAAACCAGAAGTTTTAAATACAGGACCTTCCCATTGCAATTCATCAAGAATATGCTGACACCACTCTTCTCTTGATTCTTCAGGAAGTTGGTCAAGTTTATTCAATACAAGAACCACAGGGAGTTTTGCCAAAGTTGGAGAGAATTTTTCAAGCTCACCCAAAATGGCTCTTGCATTATGTGCAGGATCAGAACCATCAATCGGCTGGACATCGACAATATGCAACAGAATACGGGTACGCGCCAAGTGTTTAAGGAAGCGAATCCCAAGACCTGCGCCCTCTGCCGCACCTTCGATCAGACCTGGAATATCTGCCATCACAAATGAACGGTGACGATCTGCATCCACTACGCCCAAGTTAGGTACCATAGTGGTAAATGGATAATCTGCCACCTTCGGTTTTGCTGCACTGACTGCACGGATAAACGTGGATTTACCTGCATTTGGCATACCCAACAAGCCAACATCTGCAAGCACTTTTAACTCTAAACGTACTTCACGGTATTCGCCCTTGATACCATGCGTACATTTACGCGGTGAACGGTTGGTCGATGATTTAAAGTGTGTATTCCCTAAACCACCATCCCCGCCATGTGCCACTTTTACACGCTGACCATCCTTGACCAAATCGCCAATAATGTCACCAGACTCAGTATCCACGATGGTTGTACCGACAGGTACTTTTAGGATAACGTCCTCACCACCACGACCTGAACAGTTCGCGCCAGCGCCATTTTTACCACGTTCCGCACGGAATCGGCGAGTATAACGGTAATCAACCAGCGTGCCAGTATCATCATCGGCCTGAATATAGATACTTCCACCACGTCCCCCATCACCGCCATCGGGACCACCAAATGGGACAAATTTTTCACGGCGAAAACTGGCTACGCCATTGCCACCGTCGCCAGCCTCTACGGTTATGACTGCTTCATCAACAAAGCGCATGTGCCAATCCTCTAAATTCTTAAAAGCGGACTATTTTGCCACATTTTAATAAATTTCTCGAATAGAAAAATCAGTAAATACGTTTCTGGCTTTAAAAAAGTGTTATTTCATTGTGTTATGGATGCCTATTCTTCAATGGAATATAAATATTAAAATGCTTAAGCACCCACATCGCAACATATACACCACACAAGTTGGCCACCACAATTAAGGCAAATACCGTGAATAAACGTCTGAACTGCTATAATGAAGTATTGTATTCCTATCCAATCATCTTCTCTTGTTGCTATTTTCTTTTATTTTAATGTTTCTATCAGCGTAGGTTCTGTACAGTCAATAAAAAGCCCAGTCGAAACTGGGCTTGTATTGTATAACTTTACTAACGAATATTATGCATTTGTTTCAGCAGGAATTTTTGCATAGCTTACGCCGCACATTTGTTCAGCAATACGCAATACCTGACAGCTATAACCCACTTCGTTATCGTACCAAACATACGCTGTTAAACGTGTACCAGAAGTGATTGTTGCCTGTGCATCAAACACACCAGCAGTACGCGAACCGATAAAGTCGCTTGATACAACTTCAGTTGAGTTGGTATAACCGATTTGACCTTGCAGGCTAGAGTTGATTGAGATTTGACGAATGTATTCGTTCACTTCTTCACGATCAACTTCTTTCTCCAGGTTTAAGTTCAGGATTGCAAGTGAAACGTTTGGTGTAGGAACACGTACAGAGTTACCTGTTAACTTGCCTTTAAGACCTGGTAATGCTTTCGCAACCGCTTTTGCAGCACCTGTTTCAGTGATCACCATATTTAATGTCGCAGCACGACCACGACGGTCAGCCTTGTGGTAGTTATCAATTAAGTTTTGATCGTTTGTGAATGAGTGAACTGTTTCAACATGACCATTTAATACTTTGTATTTGTCATCTAAAACTTTTAATACAGGTGTAATTGCGTTCGTAGTACAGCTTGCAGCAGAGATGATTTTGTCTTCATCTAAGATATCTGTATTGTTTACGCCGTATACAACGTTCTTCATCTCACCTTTACTTGGTGCAGTCAAGACTACACGTGCAATACCTGCACATTTCAAGTGTTGGCTTAGACCTTCAGCATCACGCCATTTACCTGTATTGTCGATTAAAAGCGCATTTTCAATACCATAAGCGGTGTAATCCACTTCGCTTGGGCTTGAAGCATAGATCACTTTAATGAATTGACCGTTTGCAATGATTGCTTCGTTTTCTTCATCAACAGAAATTGTACCGTCAAAAGTACCGTGAATAGAGTCACGACGTAATAATGAAGCACGTTTCGCCAAGTCACCGTCAGATGATTTACGAACTACAATCGCTTTAAGGCTTAAACCACGACCTAAACCAGATTGGCTAATGATTAAACGCGCTAAGATACGACCAATACGACCGAAACCGTAAAGAACGACATCTTTAGGTTGTTCAGATTTTGCTTTACCTTCAATCGAAGCAACGGCATTTGCAACAAATGCATCTACATCGCCACCTTGATTTTTATATTCAACAGCAAGTTTACCGATGTCTACTTCAGCAGAACCAATGTTTTCAACTTTCATTAACGCTTCCAAAATTGGGAAGGTATGAACAACTGAAAGTTCTACATCAAGCATACGTGTACGGCGATGTGATTTTAAAATTTGAATCACTGAACGGTTTATTAAAGAACGACCGTAAACAGAAACAACAATATTTTTCTCACGGTATAATTGACCAATCAAAGCAATCATGCGTTCCGCGATTTCTTCACGGTTTTTCCAACGACCTTGATGTTCTGCGTGTAGGGCAACAATAGTGTCTTTGCTCACAGTTACGTCCTCAAATTTAATATCTATACTGGGCGTGAATTTTTAAAACGCCATAATTGTAATGGAATTATCATCAAGATTGAATCAAAAGCTGTTAATTGAGTTAAGATTTTGTCCTAATTGACTATAAATTCATAAAATACCTATAATTATTTTTGTGATTTTAGGGAAACCCTTTTGCAATCATCTAAATACATGCTGTTTGTCTAACTTTAATAACAGTTTTACTGATAACTTAACGCTATCGTTGTTTGACTCAAACAGTATGCTAAAAATAAGCAAAAACGGAAGTGATACATGACAAATCATTTAACGAGAAAAATCGTATAAACTAATGTAAAAAAATGAAATAAAAAGAATAAAGTATTTAAAATGATCTCTAATTATCTACAGCACATAAACAACTAAAACGAATTTTAAATTATGACTATTACTTATTGGCATTCCCCATGCTTGTGAAATATCAATGGGCTCATTGGTGTGATCGAGCTTATATTCACAAATATCGTTTACGTTCCAATCTCTTGGATTGGTGAACCCTTTTCAACCACAATCGCGCAGTTGGTTGTATCCCTAAAGAATATTCATGCGATTTAATGTTCCTCACCATCAACCTGACTGATTACATAAATGCAAAATTTAAAGGAACTCATTAAAAATTGGATTTTTATATCTCTTGTTCTTCATCATCGCCTAAACGTTGCGAATACTGTTTTAAATTCAATTCCAAATGCTGCTTGCGACGCCTTTGCTGATAAAGATGTAACGCCCCTTCTATCACCAATACCAATACGGCCAACCAAATAGGAATATAGGTCAACCATTCACCTTGACCAATTTTTTCACCAAGCACCAACGATGCCAATGCCAATAAAACAGGTTCTAAATAGCCCAGTAAACCAAAAATAATCAGCGGCAAATAGCGACTTGCTAAAATATAACTTCCTAGGCCAATCGCACTCAACAAACCTAAACCCAGAACGACAACTCCCAAACTAGGATGCTCTAAAAACTTTAAATATGGAGTTTCACCTGTCTGAGTAAAGAAAATCGCAATTGGCAGGATCAAGAATAAATCCCACCAAAAACCACCTAAGTTGTCCGTTTGAATTTTTTTACGAAGAATAAAGTAAGCTGCATAACCTAAAGCAACAAAAGCAGTTTCCCAAGCTATTGTACCTAAGCGCCAAATCTCATGCCCAACACCAAATACTGCCAGAAATACTGCGAGATACTGTAACTTAGACAATTTCTCGCCATATAAAAAGCTTCCAGCAAGCACAAGAACCAAAGGCAACAAGAAATACCCCAAAGAAACTTGTAACCCACGACCATGCATAGGTCCCCATAAAAACAACCATAATTGTGCTGAGGTCAGTACGGAAGTGATCATTAGAAACACTAATAAACTAGGCTTTGCTATGATTCGATTAAATATGGTTTTGATATGCGTCAAGTCACCACTAAACCACATAAATAAAGTCAAAAATGGAATTGTGGCAATAATTCGCCACCCAAAAGTTTGTTCACTATCTAATGCACCCAGTAATTGAGTGTAAAAATACAAAACCCCAAAGGTGACAGAAGCCAAAACTGAATAAGCGATGCCTTTTAACATTTTGACCTCAGAAGCATTTGGGACGTATTTTAAAAACTTGAATTATCCACTATATAAAAATAAAAAAACCATGCAAGCATGGTTTTAACTAAGTATAACCGATTTAGCGATGTTCAGGGTAAATCACATCATGATTATCATAGCCTAATGATTTGGCATAATTTAGATATTCATGAATAATTTCTTTTTTCGGCTGAGGTGTACGTGACAACACCCATAGATATTTACGGCGTGGTTCACCCACAAGCACGGTTTGATAATCTTCATCAAGCTTTAAAACCCAGTAATCTCCGCGTGCAACAGGAATCCAACGCACAGCTTCTGGTAAAAAGCTCACTCTTAATTTGGTGTTAAAAGGCGCATTCGCAACAAACGCCTCACCCAAACTGCGTTGTAAAGCACCCTCACCATCATAACATTTGTTATCAACAACAATATTGCCATTTTCGTTTAACGTATAAGTTGCTGTCACGTTATAAGCGCATTTACGTTCAAAGAACATTGGCTTACGAGCAACCTCATACCAAACACCTAAATATTTATCCAGTTCTACTTTATCAACTGTAGGTAAAGACTTTGATTGTGCATAAGCAATCGTTCCTACAGCCAGTCCAGTTAAGACCACTCCACCAATTGCAATTTTTGTTAAACGCCAACTTGCTTTAGGGAAATTCTTAATCAGCGGCATGGGAAATCCTCAAAACAGAAATTTATTATCAATAGTCATATATTTAGCTTTTCAACATAGCCTATTTTATAAACAAAGATTGTTGCGATATGTATCCCTCTTGAGGATTTCTCTACTAGATTACGATTGCAACATATGGGCTTTGAGACGAACAATCTCATCTCGCAATCTAGCTGCTTGCTCAAACTGAAGCTCTTTTGAAGCTTTTAACATCTCTTTTTCAAGCTTGGTAATATGCTTGGCAAACAGTTTTGGATCCGATAAAAGATGCTGTTCGTCGGCACTGATACTCTGCGCTTGCTCTAACACTTTTTCATCAATTTCATCATCACTGAGTACTTCACCCGTATCTATTTCTTTAATTGCTTGACGCACCGCACTACGTGGGGTAATACCATGTAATTCATTAAATTCAATTTGTTTGTTACGACGACGATCTGTTTCATCCATCGCTTTACGCATCGAATCAGTAATACGATCTGCATATAAAATCGCTTTACCTTTCACATTACGTGCTGCACGACCAATGGTTTGAATCAAAGAACGTTCTGAACGTAAGAAACCTTCTTTATCTGCATCTAAGATTGCAACCAAAGATACTTCTGGCATATCCAGACCTTCCCGCAGCAGGTTAATCCCAACCAGAACATCATGTACACCTGTACGCAACTCATGGATGATCTTCACACGTTCAACAGTATCAATATCCGAGTGCAGATACGCGACTTTAACGCCATATTCTTTCAGGTATGAGGTTAAATCTTCCGCCATACGTTTAGTCAAGGTTGTCACAAGGACACGTTCATTTAATTGTTTACGAATATTGATTTCAGAAAGTACATCATCGACTTGAGTTAATACTGGACGTACTTCAATTTCAGGATCAATCAAGCCTGTTGGACGAACGACCTGCTCAACAATTTGCTCTGACTTTTCCAATTCATAATGTGCAGGCGTTGCACTCACAAAAACCGTGGTCGGAACAATTCGCTCCCACTCTTCAAATTTCATTGGACGGTTATCCAAAGCACTGGGTAAGCGGAAACCATAATTCACCAAGTTTTCTTTACGTGAACGGTCACCTTTATACATCGCACCAATTTGAGGAATTGTCACATGCGATTCATCAATAATCAGCAAGGCATCTTCAGGGATATAATCAAATAAAGTCGGCGGCGCTTCGCCTGCTGTGCGGCCTGAAAGATGGCGAGAGTAGTTTTCAATCCCATTGGTATAACCCAACTGCTGCATCATCTCTAAATCATAGCGAGTACGCTGTTCGATACGTTGCGCTTCCAGTAATTTGTCATGATCCTTGAAAAATTTAAGCTGATCCTTCAATTCATCTTTAATGGTATCAATCGCACGAGTTAAATAATCTTTTGGCGTAACATAATGACTTTTAGGATAAATCGTCACTCGTGGCACTTTACGCACCAATTTTCCTGTCAATGGGTCAAACCAGCGAATCGAATCAACCTCATCATCAAATAACTCCACTCGAATCGCATCTTTATCCGACTCGGCAGGGAAAATATCAATGATTTCGCCACGGATACGATAAGTACCACGTAAGAACTCCAATTCATTACGGGTATATTGCATTTCAACTAAACGGCGAATAATGTCATCACGGCTGACACGATCACCTTGCACAATATGCAATAACATTTGCATATATGCGTTTGGATCACCCAAACCATAAATCGCTGAAACTGAAGCGACAATAATGGCATCACGACGCTCTAATAAAGCACGCGTTGCAGAAAGACGCATTTGGTCAATGTGGTCGTTGATTGCTGAGTCTTTTTCGATAAAGGTATCGGATGATGGCACATAGGCTTCTGGTTGATAGTAATCGTAATAACTGACGAAATACTCAACCGCATTATTCGGGAAAAAAGCTTTGAACTCACCATAAAGCTGTGCAGCAAGCGTTTTGTTGTGCGCCATGACAATCGTTGGACGCTGTGTTTGTGCAATCACATTCGCCATCGTATAGGTTTTACCAGAACCCGTCACTCCAAGTAGTAACTGATTACGAAGACCATGCTCAATGCCGTTAACTAACTTCTCAATCGCTTGTGGTTGATCACCAGCAGGTTGATAATTGGTGACTAACTCAAAAGGTTGGTTTTCGCTCACAAGAATACCCTTTTCAATCGATGCCTCATTGATGGAGGCAATTGACTCAATTTACAATCACTTTTATGTATTTCACTATAAAATATTATGCCAATCGTAAATGCATACAAATTATTTACCAATGAATAAAAAAATATGAGTAAGCTAGAGTTTTTACTCAATTATTTTGATATTTTTGATTAAGTGTGTTGAATTCATATATAAAAGCACATTAATCTACACCTTTCAAAAATATCAAGAATTTAGAAAAATTGCTGTGAATTCACTCAATGTGCAATATTTTATATTAATTGTCCCCAGTTGCCTGTTTTTTATTGGTTTGGCATTTACTTGCTGCCGTCTTTTTTTTAAGGCTGATATTTTTTTATTATGGATTGGATTGGCATATACCATTCCCTCTATTGCATTGTTTGCTCAATGTTTAATGTCAAATCCTCAACTTACCTTAGCTGCACCATTTACATCCGTTTTATATTTATTAGGCAGTTGGATTGGTGCTTATGCAATTAGTTTAAAACTAAACACCACCTTTCAGCATAGAATTGCTTTTTTAATTTTTTTCTCTGCCCTGCTCGCCCTGACCTATTATTCCTATATAGCGCCACAAATATGGCTGCGCCTAGTGATTCTCAATATTGCTTTAGGAAGTATTGGCGTATTGGTTTTTCCTGATTTATTCCGTCAACTCTCTAACAGCCGCTCTTTCGATCGTTGGGTGTTCATTTTCTATTTTATTAACGTTCTCTACTCATTTGTTAGAGCCACAATAAATTTCTTTTTTTTAGATAATATTGATCACAATCACATTGCATTAACCTCCTCTAATTGGTGGTTATTAGGGATGTCTATCAATATTATTTTAAATATCCTGTTTGCCATTGTATTAAGTGGCTGCGCAATTAAAGATGTCGTTTATCACCTCAATAACGATCGCTTACATGATCCTTTGACCCATCTGCTCAATCGTCGTGGTTTTTTTGAAAAAACTGCATCCTTGTCATTTACCTCACAATCATACTTTCTCGTGAGTCTAGATCTGGATCATTTTAAAAGCATTAATGATACTTGGGGACATTATATTGGCGACCAGATTTTATATGGTGTTAGCCAAATGATGCTGAAAGATAAACAAGCCGAAGATCTTATCGCTCGTTTTGGTGGTGAAGAGTTTATTTGTTTATTCATCGCAGAGGACGCTGCTGCCGCCCTGATGCGAATCGAACATTATAAGACATTGCTAGAACAGACAACTTTTACCAATTATCAAATTAAAATGACAGCAAGTTATGGTCTAACCCATATTCATAATGTGCATGATATTGAATACGCATTACAACGTGCAGATGATTTACTCTATCAAGCAAAAACCAATGGTCGAAATCAGATCTATTTTGATTTAATGCTCTAATTTACAAACTCATAGCTAAAACTTGTTTCAATGTTCTCTATCCTTTTAAGTTACATCTGCAATAAAATCGCTTGCACCATCAAGAAGAATAAAAGCAGCATCTAGAAATAACGATAAAAAAAAATCTAAAGCACTATTGACCCCTTATTCAATCGGCTGCAACATGGGATCAATATACATTTGAATGATAAAAAATATGTCTTATCAATATCACGATGAAACTATTGTCACTGAACTTCCTGAAGATACAGTATTTGTTTTTGGTAGTAATCTAGCTGGAATACATGATAGTGGCGCCGCACGTGTCGCGGCACAACATTTCGCAGCAGTTAACGGTGTCGGACGAGGTTGGGCTGGGCAAAGTTTTGCTATTCCAACATTAAATGAACATATCCAACAAATGCCACTTTCTCAAATTGAGCACTATGTCGATGATTTTAAAATTTATGCTAAAAATCATCCCAAAGTGAAATATTTTTTAACTGCATTGGGCTGTGGTATCGCAGGATATAAAGTCTCTGAGATTGCACCTTTATTCAAAGGAATTCATTCGAATGTGATTTTTCCAGAATCTTTTCGACCTTACATCGAGGATGATGCTGTTTCGCAATTTCCAGATCTAACTGCGCAAATGGTTCATAGTTTCATTTGCGATGAAGTCATTTTTTATTTTAATCATGGATATGAATCTTTTGAGGAAGCTTTAGAACAAACAAAACTAAGCCCGTCAGAAAAAGCCATCGCGTTAATTGTACTTAATGAAGAACTTTATCCGCGTGATCGCTATGGAAGAGGCCGTGAATATGAAATTAACGATATATTAGCCAAATTGAATGGCAAAATATTTGATTTTCATGATAATTCTGAAGGTCCAATGATCTTTGTTAGTGCAATTATTGCATTAATGGAGCTCTATGATTTCGATGAGCAAGACTTTATTGCTTTATGGCAGGGCAAAAGTATTATTAAGCATCCTGTTCATCGCACCTTAAAAAAACATTAACTCACTCGATGATGAATCAGGTTTTATCTTTCAAGCATAAAACTTGATTCTTCCCATAATTACAATTTGGTTACAACATCCAAAATCCACAAAAAATAAATTATAAGATAATGATATTTAATAAAAAATTAATAAAAAATCATCACAAAATTCGCAAACACTAAAATCCATACAAATGTATAAAATCAAAGCAATATCAATGACTTACATAAAAATTAAAATAATGGCATGTTTTTTGCTTTTTATCTATTGATGTTTATTACTGACGGGGAATTACATGAGAAAAGTATTTTTTAATAAGGCATTCATCATATCTTATATGGCGAGCCTTATTTTATTCGTCACTGGCTGCCAGCCATCCCCTGATAGTAATGCAGCTGAATCAACCACAGAAAAAACGGCGCTAAAAATTGGTTTTGTTAAATTAACAGATATGGCACCTTTAGCCGTTGCTGTTGAGAAAGGTTTTTTTAAAGACGAAGGGCTATCAGTCCAACTCGAAGTACAACCCAACTGGAAGCTGTTATATACACGTGTACAAAAAGGTGAATTAGACGGTGCGCAAATGCTTGCCGCAATGCCACTTGCGTCCATAACGGAAAAACCAAGTGGTACAGAAATTATCACGCCATTTACCATGTCTTACAATGGTGCAGGGATCACCGTTTCAAATGAGATATGGTCGGAAATGAAAAATAACATTCCACTAGAAGACGGTAAACCGCAGCATCCGATTAGTGCATCAGCACTTAAACCGATTGTGGATCAATACAAACAAAAGCATAAGCCTTTTAATTTAGGCATAACTTTTCCAACAGGCACACATAATTATATGTTGCGCTATTGGTTAGCTGCTGGTGGTATCAACCCAGGTATGTATGATCCAAATAAAAATGATTTGAGTGGCAATATCGGTGCCGACGTAACCCTTTCCGTTGTACCTCCACCAGAAATGATGGCAAAAATGGTAACAGGAACAACCTTAGGATACTCAGTCGGTGAACCTTGGAATCAAAAAGCAGTGAAAAAAGGCTTTGGTGTTCCCGTCATTACATCTGATGTGTTATGGGATAATGGTGCTGATAAAGTATTTGGAATTACCACATCGTTTGCAGAACAAAATCCAAATACCACAGTAAAAGTTGTAAAAGCACTCATTCGTGCATCAAGCTGGTTAGATGAAAATGATTATGCACATCGTAAAGAAGCAGCTAAACTCATCGCTCAAACAAATTATATTGGTGTCGATGAAGATATTATTACCAATAGCTTGACGGGTGTTTTTGAATATGAAAAAGGTGATATTCGCCCGTTAAAATCATTTAATACTTTCTTTACAGGACAATATGGTATTCCTTACTATTCAGATGCAATCTGGTGGTTAACTCAAATGCGTCGCTGGGGACAAATTGCGGAGACTAAACCGAATAATTGGTACCTTGAAACCGCTCAAAAAGCCTATCGCCCAGACATCTACACAAAGGCTGCAAATAGTTTAATCGCTGAAGGCAAAATGAAAAAAGAACAATTTCCAAACCTTGCAACAGCAACATTCATAAAACCACCACAAACCAGTCGTTTAGATGGAGTTGTGTTTGATGCCAATAAACCAACCGCATTTTTAGCAGCATTTAAGATTGGTAATAAATAAAAATTAATCAAATAAAAAAAGCCAATGATACGTTTATATAAACATCTCATTGGCTTTTTTATCGACTCATCTTTTAGGAAGCTACTGGGAAAGTATCCTCCATCAAAAATTATCGTTTCCCCATCGAACGACGTGTACCACGCGGTGGCATCCAAGTACGATCTGCATATTGCTCAGGTTTTGGTCGCACCTGATTATGCGTAGCATCCTCAGAGTTATCCTGAGTAGATGGCATAGGGAAAGGTAATTTGACTAAAGCTTTCTTGGCTTTAGGTTGTTGCGCAGTCATTGAAATTCTCTCGAAATTTAAATTTCTAGCGCCCATTGTAATAGATTTTTATTATTTTGCTAAAATTAAAATATGTAAAAAGTACTGTACGATCTAAACCTATAATTTAGTAACTTTTTATTCAATAAAGGTAAGTTTCAGCCACAAATAAACCGATTTAAGCTAAAATGAGCTGCTTTTTTATTTTCTAATCCCATAAGAAGGAATAATGCCGTGGACGTACGTCTCTCTGATCGTGTCAATGCCATCAAACCGTCCCCTACACTTGCAGTAACCAACAAAGCCGCTGAGCTTAAAGCTGCTGGTAAAAACGTAATTGGTTTAGGTGCAGGCGAACCAGACTTTGATACACCTCAACATATCAAAGATGCTGCTATTGAAGCGATTAATAAAGGCTTTACAAAATATACAGCTGTAGACGGTACTCCGAGTTTAAAAAAAGCAATTATCGCAAAATTAAAACGTGATAATAACTTAGACTACCAACCTAATCAGATTTTAGTATCTTGTGGTGGTAAACAAAGTTTCTTTAACTTGGCACTTGCTTTGTTAAACAAAGGTGATGAAGTAATCATTCCTGCGCCATTCTGGGTAAGCTATCCAGACATGGTAATTATTGCTGAAGGTACGCCTGTTATTGTGAAATGTGGTGAAGAACAACGCTTCAAAATCACACCAGAACAATTGGAAGCTGCGATTACACCAAATACACGTTTACTTGTATTAAACAGCCCGTCTAATCCAACAGGTATGATTTATACCAAAGCTGAATTAGAAGCTTTGGCTGAGGTACTTCGTCGTCATCCACAAGTATTAATTGCTTCTGATGACATGTACGAACCAATTCGTTGGGAAGATGAGTTCTATAACATCGCAACAATTGCACCTGACTTATATGATCGTACAATTGTTCTTAACGGCGTATCAAAAGCGTATGCAATGACAGGTTGGCGTATTGGTTACGCTGCTGGTCCAGCAAAACTCATTGGTGCGATGAAAAATATTCAATCTCAATCGACATCTAACCCAACTTCAATTTCTCAAGTTGCGGCTGAAGCGGCATTGAACGGCCCGCAAGATGTATTAAAACCAATGATTGAAGCGTTTAAACGCCGTCATGACCTTGTGGTAAATGGCTTAAATGAAATCAACGGTATTTCTTGCCTGCCTGCTGATGGCGCATTCTATGCCTATGCCAATATCCGTCCATTAATTCGTGCCAAAGGTTTAAAATCTTGCACAGAATTCTCTGAATGGTTGCTTGAAGAAACTGGTGTAGCTGTTGTACCCGGTGATGCTTTTGGTTTAGGTGGTTTTATGCGTATTTCTTATGCAACTGCTGATGATGTATTAGTTGATGCTTTAGCGCGTATTAAAAAAGCAGCAGACTCAATTGATGGTGTTGATGCCGCAATTGCTTCGATTGCAGCAGAAAAAGCCGCTCAATAATCTGAGTTGCGATAAAAAAAGAAGCTTCTCAATGAAGCTTCTTTTTTTGTCTTTATGAATCAACTAAAAATTTATTCTTTTGCTTCTGCATTAAATAAAGCAACTACATCGGCTTCAGTCATCTTCTTCGTTGCATTTTGAAATGCGTAAAACTCAGGCTTACTATCAATATAGATTTCCAAATCAAAATTCAAATCTTGAGGCGACTCATTCAATGCAAAAGCATTAATATTGCAATAATTCTGATCTTTAGTCCGCCAAAATAAATTTGTGCCACAAGAATTACAGAACCCTCGCTCGCCCCAAGCCGATGAATTATAGACAGAAAGATGGTCTTGTTTTAAAAATTTTAAGCTGCCCTGTTTCACATCAATCGTCATAATCACACCACTGGTCTGTCGACGACAAATCGAGCAATGACAAGCATGTACATCATGATTGCTTAATTCAACTTCAAATGTGGTTTCACCACAAACACATTGCCCTTTCATTATAAATTTACCTTTTATTCAAAATTGTTATCAATTAATTTTAGAAGAAAATAAAAAAATATTGAATTTAATAATTTCTGCAACATAATTTTATATTCATAAGATATTTCAAAAAATAATCTACTTCTTTTACTTCATACACATCAGCTTGATTTAGATTGATACGAAAATAAGGGCGATAATATTAAAAATTATACAGTGACATACATATACGCCCTTTAATTTTATGCTGTAGATTTATGCTTACTATGACTTCATGCAATCGCTTTATTTTCATGATAGTTTTTTGGTCGTGAGCATAAGTGACTGAAAACAGCATATTGCCAAATACTCTTCACTTGTACAGCTACAATTTTATTTTCTGCAACTGACCAAGCTAATGCTGTATTTGCACCCAAAATAAGCTCACCACCAAGCTGAAACAAGTACAAAGGAAAATGCTCATTCACCGTTAATACATTTTTCTGCGTCAATAAATTTTTAGCGTTTTGAATTTTCCATTTATCACCAAACCAAAGTTGCAATAAATCGCCTAGAAATAAAGCTTGTTGCTTAAATGGAAATGTATTCAAAAAGCAGTTTTCAACTGATGTGTAATACTGCTGAGGATCTTCAATGATTTCAAGATAATGATCTTGATAAAAAGATAAATTTGAAAAAATAGATTGAATACTAAGAATAGTCATTTTGACCTCCGATTTAGCCATTTTAGTGCTGGCAAGTTGGGTTAAATCCACACTGTCTAGATAAAAATCTAAACACTTTACTGTTTCGAATCTAACAATAGCCTGATCAAAGTTCAAGTTATTTTTCCGATTTCGCCCTAATTGTGCAAATAAAAAGCATACAGTGAAAAAATGAAAGAAACATGACACTTTTAGCTTGACCGATTTTAAAAGCTGCCTATAATGGCATTCAGATTCTCCCATAGCTCAGTCGGTAGAGCGACGGACTGTTAATCCGCAGGTCCCTGGTTCGAGCCCAGGTGGGAGAGCCAAATTCAAAGAAGCCTATATCCAATATGATATGGGTTTTTTTATTGATCGAAATTCACCCTAGCTCCTAATAAAAACAAAGTATCCTATCCATTAAATTTATAAAAATGCTGATAAAAAGTACAATCAAATCAATATTTAATTTTTTTAGTATTCAGCTCTTGACCACACCCCTATTCATGCATAGAATGCCTATCTAGATTCTCCCATAGCTCAGTCGGTAGAGCGACGGACTGTTAATCCGCAGGTCCCTGGTTCGAGCCCAGGTGGGAGAGCCAAGATTCTAAAAACCCACTCTTATTGAGTGGGTTTTTTATTCATGTATTGATAATAAATATGTTTGCATCTAATCAGATTATCTTCTTGCTTATTGGCTTGATTAGCACAGTATTACTTTTAATTAGTTGCCTACGTTCTTTTCTACCCCAGCAGAAGTTTTTTGCTCGACCTGTTATTACCACATTTGAATCAAAGATGTTCACGAAGCTACAACAGGCATTCCCTAACAATCACATCCTGACACAAGTCGCCTTCAGTGCTTTAATTACCAGCGATCATTATAAAATTCGTAATAAATTCAATCGCAAAGTGGCCGATTTCGTGATTTTAGACCAAGAAATGAATGTATTGGCAATCATCGAACTTGATGATCCAAGTCATATTGGAAAAGAATTAGAAGACAAAAAACGCGATCAAATGCTTTTAGAGGCAGGGTACAAAGTGCATCGCTACACACAAATTCCATCTGTAAAACAATTACAGATGGACATTCGATAAATCAAATTTTCTAATTAAGGATTATTCAGACTGAATTGCTGATTCAGCATTTTTCTGTTTTTCAAATTTCTTTGCAATTTCTGCATGTTGTTGATCGTATTTTTTCTTGGTTTCCGCATCACTTTTTGCAGCTAGGAAAGCCATTCCTATAATAAAGATCGGGATGAGCAAGCCCAAACCCATTAATAACCAAGGTACTGACTTCTTTTCAGTAGATTGTTGACTCATAAATGATCCAGATTCCAATAACACAACTCATCTTAATGTAACAATATAACAAAAAAGAGCCTCTATGAAGAGACTCTTTTTTGAAAGTTATGATCTAAATAAAAGCTTAAAACTTACCTGCACACTGAGCGTTTTGACTCGTATCTTTTTGAGCATCAGTCAGCACAATACTCGAACCTGCTAACATATATTTTTGAATAAACTCCACTTGCTTTTGCGTTTCTACAAATGATCGCCTGCGTATGCGTTGCATTTGGTACGATATCTAATAAATAATTTTCATCATAAGCTGCTTATGGAAAGAATTTTAAAGCATTCTCTTTCATATTCTTAACTAACAGTTGCGTAACTGCTGGCAATAGTGCTTGATCTTTTTCTCTCTGAATAAGTAAGACAGATGTCTTAATTACTTTTTCTTTAGTCGCATTGGTTGCAGGCTGAGTCGCCGCTAAGAAATTTTGCACCACAACATCTTCTTTAAATTTAGTTAGATCAATACCAAACTGTGTGATTTGATGTGTAGGGTATGCTATGAAAGCCAAAATTCCCGCTTTAAGTTTCCCCTGTAAGTCATTAGCACTATCTGGAGCTGGATAACTCAAGCAGGTACCAACATCGCAGTACGACCATATGCTAAATCTGCGATATCAGCCGCACCAGACGTAAAGATTTGTTTATAATCATAGTTTGGCTGCTATACCTTAATTCCTGCACTAGCCAAAGCTGCATACGCTAATAATTCAGCGTAACCATCTGCAATTTGATCGATTGTTGGTACCGCAAGTGCCATTGGGTCATTTGGAGACATTTGATTAGCAACCATCGCCCCAACAGTTCCATATTCCCATACAACTACATGACAACCATCTGTAGGTTTAATAACTTTAGGGAACAATACCATCGCTGGTGCAGTTGCTGTTCGATCTTGAACATTTGCAATTTTACAGGTCATTACTTTAATCGAAGCAGCAGTATTAACCGCATCAATCGCATAATTGCTTTCATACAAAGGGGTTTTACTCGAATCTACTCCAGTGTAATCATCATTATTATCATTACATGCAGTTAAAAATAATGCTGAAATAGAGAGTGTTATTGCTAAAGCAACTTTTGACCGTTTTATAAAATATCCTTTTGTCTTTGTTTCTTGCGCACGAAACTACATGCTGCTTTATTAATGCACAAAAAACACCCTACATAGGACGCTTTTCAACCAATGAGTCATTTTAAGACATTAATTCCAAAAAGATTCCCAGAAAAATTATCATTCCTACCCAACGATTGTGACGGAATGCCCAGAAACAAATCTGAGGTTCTCGATCTTTAGTTTTATATGCCTGATAAACAAAATCCCCTGCAACAACAAGTAATGCAACCATTCCAAATGGTATAAAAATATGTTGCAGATACAAAGCCGAGCCAATTAATAACAAGCTAATAAACTGTAATAAACCAATTATCTGTATATCGTAATTACCAAATAAAATTGCGGTAGATTTCACACCAATTTTCAAATCATATTCACGATCAGTAATTGCATATTGTGTATCATAAGCGACTGTCCAAGCCAAATTACCGAAATATAAAAGCCAACAGGTTAAATCTGGCGTTTGTCCCACCGCAGTGTATGCCATCGGGATTGACCATGAAAAAGCAGCACCTAAAAACACTTGTGGCAAATTGGTAAAGCGTTTCATAAAAGGATAAATAAACGCTAAAAATAATGCACCAAATGACCAATAAAAGGTTTCGATCGGCAAGAAAAATAGCAACATAGCACTTGCAGCAACTAAAGCTAAAAATACAAAAACAGCCTCGCGAGCACGAATTATACCTGTAGCTAAAGGGCGTGTTTTTGTACGTTCAACATGCGCATCAACTTTACGGTCAGCAAAATCATTGATCGCACAGCCTGCTGCACGCATAAAAATAACACCCAAAATCATAAGCAATAATATTTTAAGATCTGGTGTCCCTTTTGCAGCAATCCACAAAGCCCACATCGTCGGCCAAAAAACCAATTCTGTACCGATTGGCTTATCAAAGCGGCATAAATAATAATAGGCTTCTAAACGTTGTCGCCAAGTCGTATGTTGCACTGTTTCCATGATGAATCCTTAGAGTCAATGCTGTTGAATAAACTGCTCAAATGCTGGGAGAAAAGTCTCTTGCACGATGAATTTACAACCATGCCAAGTATAACAACTTTGTCTAGTCCAACCTTCTTCTAGATAAATAACCCTTCTTTCACAAGCTGGATTAGTTCGTTGAAATAAAAACCAACCGATTGGCTTATTACGGATATGCCGAAATAATCGAGCTTTCTTATGTAGGCTTAAAATTGGAAAAATACTTTTTGCTTTGACCCAAGCCTGCGCCTGATTACCATATAGATTCGTTTCACGTACCCATGCAATATGATGTGCTGGCATTTGCATCCATTGGCTATCGTTAAAAGTGAGTCGTTGAAACTGTTCGTTGAGACGCTCGACATGAAATGCCCCCTCACCCAAATCAGTCAATTGCTGAGTGAGAGAACCAGATGCATACAACCATTTTTTTAATTCAGCTGGGATCTCTCGCCCCTTAATTCTGTTTGGTCGTAAATTTCGCATGCTTGGCTCACTAAAAACATCGCAACTAGTTTACATGAATTTCTTTGGAAAAAGCGTATGACTTTCAATTGAATCAAAAACATAAAAAAAAGCTCGCCGAAGCGAGCTTTTTCAGAATCTAATGTATTACAGGCTGTAGTACATATCAAATTCAACTGGGTGAGTAGTCGTATTAAGACGACGTACATCTTCAGTTTTAAGTTCGATATATGCATCAAGCATTTCTTTAGTGAATACACCGCCTTTTAATAAGAACTCGTGATCCGCTTCAAGTGCAGCAATTGCCATTTCTAAGTTATGAGCAACTGTTGGGATTTTTGCTTCTTCTTCAGGAGGAAGATCATACAAGTTCTTGTCAGCAGCTTCACCCGGATGGATCTTGTTCTGGATACCATCAAGACCAGCCATTAACAATGCAGCAAAACCTAAGTATGGGTTCATTAATGGATCTGGAAAACGTGCTTCGATACGCTTGCCTTTAGGGCTAGAAACGTAAGGAATACGGATAGAAGCAGAACGGTTACGTGCTGAGTAAGCAAGCATAATCGGAGCTTCGTAGTGTGGAACTAAACGCTTATAAGAGTTTGTACCTGGGTTCGTGATTGCATTCAATGCACGAGCGTGCTTGATGATACCACCAATGAAGAACAATGCCATTTCAGATAAACCAGCATATTCATCACCAGCAAACAAGTTCTTGCCATCTTTAGAGATAGACATATGAACGTGCATACCAGAACCGTTATCACCTACCATTGGCTTAGGCATGAATGTCGCTGTTTTGCCATATTGGTGCGCAACGTTCCAAACTGCATATTTGAACTGCTGAACTTCGTCCGCTTTACGAACCATGGTGTTGAAGCTCACACCAATTTCTAATTGGCAAGAAGCAACTTCGTGGTGATGTACTTCTACACGACCAGGGCCCATGATGTCTTCGATACGTGCACACATTTCAGCACGCATGTCTTGATGAGAGTCAACTGGAGGAACTGGGAAGTAACCACCTTTAACGCGTGGACGATGACCTGAGTTACCAGCTTCGTAATCTTTACCAGTAGACCATGCAGCTTCTTCAGCGATCAATGTGTGGCGTGCGCCAGACATATCGATGTCCCATTTAACTTCGTCAAAAACGAAGAATTCTGGTTCTGGACCAAAGAATGCAGTATCACCGATACCAGTAGATTTTAAATATTCTTCAGCACGACGAGCAATCGAACGTGGGTCACGCTCGTAACCTTGACCAGTTGAAGGCTCGATTACGTCACAAGTTACAACAACTGTTGGTTCAGCAAAGAACGGGTCAAGAAAACCTGTTTCAGCATCTGGACGTAAGATCATGTCAGAAGCTTCAATGCCTTTCCAACCAGCGATTGAAGAACCATCAAACATTTTACCGTCTTCAAATGTATCTTCATCAATTGTGTCAGCTGGGTAAGTTACGTGTTGCTCTTTACCCTTAGTATCAGTAAAGCGAAAATCGACCCATTTTGCGCCACTTTCTTTGATGAGTTGAAGGACCTTGTTCGCCATGCTCATTTGCTCCAATGAAATTTTTATGCACTTGTTAAGTGCGTGTTAGTTGTTGATATATAATTAGCAATTATCATACCAACAATTTTAAAGCATACCTAAAACATTGAAATTCTTTGCAGAAAAAATGCTTTAAGCTCCATGTCCTATGTCCACTATAATGTTTGCTTTCACAAATGCACCATATTTAAACATTCCGATCTCAGCTCGTCCCCAAAATAGACATAACGAACCAAAGTGGTGCAAAACATATAACAGAGAACTAATGTAGTGCAATTTACACTATCATGAGTTAGCATAAATTCGCTTTTTATATCATTCTTTTGAACTTCATTCCAATCAATTCATTTAGACTTTTGGTTCACTTTGTATATTTTTACTCAAACCTTTAAATTTATGAAGTTTATTCTGATTTTTAAACATGATTTCTTTCATTAAGTAATTAAATCTAGCTAAACATCGGGTAATTGAAATATTCAACATTGATCATTTGTTTTTGTTATGATTATTCTTCTCTATTTTCAACATATTCCTTTAAGCTTCAACAAATCCTAAAGAAATATAACTTTAGAATAGAGTAATCACATTAACAGCTCAATAAAGCAATTATTTTTCAAAAGGTTATAAAGTCATGCTTCTAATGATCGAAAAGAAGCATTTAAAAAATATAAGCAAATCTAACAAAACTAATTTAACTATCAACTCTTTTATTTTCAATCTTTAAGCAAATTAAAGGAAATGTAGCAAATTCTAGCAAAATTAAATTTTATGAGTATGATTATGAGTACGCCAAGTTATCATCAATCATACTCACATGCTAAACGACACCAAACTGCGCACACTAAAGCCCACTGAGAAGCTTTATAGAATCACTGACTTTGATGGTTTGTGTATAGAAGTAAAGCCGACTGGCAAAAAGTTTTGGCGATTTAGATTTCGATATTTAGACAAAGCGCTCATGATGACACTGGGCGAATACCCTGTTGTGGGCTTAGCAGAAGCTCGTAGATTGCGAGACGATGCAAAGGCGCTGCTTCACAAGGGTGTTAATCCAATTGAAGATCGTGTCGAAAAAAAGCAAGAAGAAAAGAATGCTAGTAAAAATACTTTTAAGCTAGTTGCTGAGGAGTATATTGAAAATAAAATTGCAGATCGAACTGAAAAATATAAGCAACAAATGCGAGATTCATTTGAGCGTGATGTGTATAGAGTTATTGGCAATAAAGCTGTAAAAGATGTGACTTCACATGATGTTTTAAAAATCATGGAAAATACCCTAAAGCGCGTTCAAGGCCAAAATAATTACGGCACTGGTGAAGTGACAGCGATCCAAAACCGTAAATTTATTGGCGCTGTAATGCGCTATGCTATTGCCACACTTAGGGCTGATTACGACCCAACATACGCGGTTAGGGATGTTATTGAGCGCCCAGAGGTTGAGCACGCAAGGCCATTGGAAAAACAAGAATTGCGAATTTTACGCACCAAGATTGACACATATAAAGGATCAAAAACTGTTAGAAATGCTGTGTTAGCAATGCTTTATTCAATGTTAAGATCAATTGAAATTAGACGTATGCAATGGTCTTTTATTGATTTTGAAGATAAAACCATTAAATTCCCTATTGCTACAAAAAAATCAAAAGCGAAAAGCAAAACCCAAGAAAGAACAACTAAGAAAAATCGCATTCACATTGTACCAATATCCACTCAATTGCTTGAGTTGCTGATTGAACAAAAGAAAATTACTGGAAGTCAAGATTATGTATTTTCAGCAATATATAAAGAGGGGATGTTGTCTGCCACCACACTGAATAGAATGCTTGATTATATTAATTTAGGGGATGTTTCAGCCCATGACTTTAGAGCCACAGCATCAACCTTTCTTTATGAAAAAGGCTACGAAGAAGACTGGATTGAATTGCAGCTCGCACATGCAGACGAGAATAAAACAAAAGCCTCTTATAATCATGCAAAGCATTTAGAAAACAGGCGCAAGATGCTTCAAGACTGGGCAGATATTGTTGATAGCTGGAAAGATTAAGTCATTACCCCTTGCCCCAAATAGATGATTACCGTTCATCGGCAGATTAAAAATAATTATAAATAGTGCTTGATTGTGAGATTCTCACAATGTATTATTTAATCATCAAGACGAGATGGCTAGATCGAAAGTCTTGATAACTTAAACATTACTTAGTGAGATATAGATATGAAAAATCTAAATGAATTAAAAATTGTAAATACAGATTTTGATTTAGATACTGGTTTCTTTTGGATTGAATTTGAAAATGGTAAATCTTTGCAATGTTGTCTTAAATTAAGAAAGGATTTAAAAGGTTATAAAAAAGAAATTGTAAAAAATGATAATGGTTCTTGTGAGGGTTTAAGCGGTGACAATAATGATTGGGCGCTAGATGAAGAAAACCCTGACTGGGCCAACATTAATGATCTTTTACATAGGGAAGCTCGTAAACTAGGAATTAAAATTAACTAATAAACAAAACCCCACTGGCCAGAGTGGGGGTTTTTAAGCTGCCTATTCGGCAGTAAACATTACTTAGCAAGTAGTGAAAATAAACTAAGTTTGATTTTCTAAGCTGCTTATTCAGCAGTAAAACTTGCAAGTGGCTTTAATATAACAGTGAGATTTCAAAATGGCAAGCACAGCAGCAGAACGCCAAAAAGAACGGCATAATCGTATGCTTGAAAAAGGTTTCAAGAAACGTGCTTTTTATGTGAATGAAGATACTTTGAAAAAGCTTACAGATTACAAAGAAGCAAATAATCTCGATAGCTTAGACGAAGCGTTGAATCAGTGGATTAACGCTGCAAGCAATCACTAAATACGCTGTGCAGCTTGATAAGCAAAAACGCTCATTATCTTCATTGATAGTGAGCATTTGCACATAATAGCTACTTATACATAAAGAAAGAGCTAACTTAGCTAGTTATAGCTAAAAATAATGGCTATGCGGAATAATAACGCTTGCTGTTAAATACGGACTTTGCGAAGTCAATAAACGTGATAATCACCTTCGCCCACCGATCCCAATTTTGACCTAAATCAGTCACGAATGATTTAACGAAAGCCAATACCCATGCTTTTTTATTCGCACCTGAATCACGCTCTTTTTCCGCTGCATCCATTGCATTCACTGTTGTTTCATAGATTTCACGACCAACATCTACTGCATCAACAATATTTGAAACTGCACCAGCGATACTTAATGTTGCCATATGTTATTCCCCTTTTTCATATTCAATTTAAGATTCAGTCACACCAGTTGCTTTAACATTGCTCAGAATTGGTAGATGATAACGGTGTTTCGCTGGACTAGAAGCTTGCCCATACCACATGAACGCTTCAAAATCGCTTTCGTTATATAAAGCATAACAAACCATGTTTGACTGGTTGCCACCCAAGCACACTAGCTTGCCTGTTGCTTTATCTTTACCAACCACAAAGCATACATGCCCACCACCGACACGGGTTTTAACTGCCACACAGCCGTAAGCAGGCTTGGCGAGTTTATTACCACCGTTTAAATAAGCCAATGCACGGAACCAATTTTTAGGAAATTTGACTCCAGCCGTTTGTAAACAATGGGCGATAAAGGTTCCACACCACGGAGTTTCATCATCCATCCACCACGCTCCTAGAGCTTTTAACCAGTTTAGAATGGTTGGTGAATGTTTAAATTTGCTTGTATTTTCTTTTAAACCAATGTGCTTGCGCGCTTCGGCAATCCAAGGCAATTCTGGATAATTACTCATTTCACTTTCCTCTAGACGTAAAAAAACCAACCAATAGGTCGGTTCGTGGTTATTAAAAAACCCGCACTTGGCGGGTCTTATCAACGTTTAATTACCTCAATCACAAGTGATATTTAGTTTTTCACTGTAGTAATCTTTAGAAATTTTAAAATCATTCATCAACTTATCCTTAGGCTCAGCCTGAGAAAGCTTTAGAAGTGCTGGCAAATACTCATGCTCATAAATTTTCGGATAGTCATAACAAAGGACTTTGCGTTGTAATGCTTTATCAGCATGTGGATCATCAAGAATATCTAAGAACTTTCCGATCTTTTTGTCAGATACCTCAAAAGATTTTTCAGCAGATTCATTTACTTTTTCAGGTTGCTTTTGACAACCTACAATCATCGTTACAAGGCAAATTAATAATATTTTTTTCATGTGTTTAGCTTTTTAAGTTATTGAAATTAAGACTTCTATAGGGCCTTAGTTTATAACATAAAATTTCAGTTAATAAAAAACCGCCTTTCGGCGGTATTGACTGTTTCTATTAAAAATTGTCTTTGAAGTCTTTAACCTCTTTGGCCACATCTAAAATGTTTTTCCCCTCTCGGTCATTTACATATTTAAAGAACCACCGAGCAATAGCCCAAAACGGCAACCCCGAAGCAAAGAAAATCCCACCGATCGCACATACCCCTGCCCATGTGGTTGCATAGTCATGTATAGAAAAATACTGAATAACGAAACCACCAGCCCCGATACTACCGATCACTGTTGTTATTAGACTCACTACCCACTCGCTACGCGAGCGCGGCATGCGCGTCATCACAACAACTAAATACCCCAATGCAATCACAACAGCGATAAATACCCCAAGACCATGCATTTTGATCGCTACTGCACCCGCCCCGCTACTTACTGGCTCTGCCATTTTTACTTTCTCCAGATAATAAAAAAGTCGCTAAAAAGCGACAGTCTTTTGTTGTCCAATCCATCATTGGACTAATAGTTAAACTTCGATTTGATATATAACACCCATGGGCGCACTTCGTTTTATTTCATTTCCACTGATGTACACTCGGTCTCCCACGCTAAAAACAGTTGAACTGGTACAGAGTACAAGCCCCGTACCATCAACGACTAAAACTTTATAGTTTGGATGATCCGCATTTTGTACTGTGGCTATAAATTCAGGCGTTTTAGGCAATAAATCTAATAGTCTTGATAATGCATTACTCACGATTCACCCTCTCTATAGATGCCGTTTGAACCACTTTTTCATAGCTAAAAGATCCGCTTACACCATCGGTGATACCCCACCAATCTCCATTAAAAGCTGTTAATTCACTCGGTAAACACTGACCGATTTCTTGCGTAATTGGCATCAATAAGCTATGTGTTTCGACCATGCCTGCTTTGGCTAAAACTTCACGTCCTTTACTATGCATTGCTGACGTTGATGTCAGTAAAGGACTATTGACTGACTCTTGCAGTACATCACCCGCAGTACCAACACGCTTGATTTGCCCAGTATTCCCATTACGGTCGTTGGTTAAGAACACCCCGTTATAATCAGGATACATTGTGTAATCAGTAGATAAATCAGTCACGACCGATTCAGGAATCACCCGATCGTAGTCATCAATTGCAATCGAATCCCAAAATGTTTTTTTGTACTTCGCTTTAATCGTCAAAGTATTGCTGTCAGGTTCGCTATAAACAAAACCACCTGCTGCATCCGCTATCAATTTAATTGCGGCAATCGGTGTCAGGTTTGAATAGCTCAAACTATTTGCAGGCAATACCCAACCCAATGCATCAATAAGCTGCCAGTTCAACACGATATCGCTATTTACTCGGTCAAGTTCAGCTTGAACCAATTGCACTGACGTGCGCTCATTCTCTTGGGTAAAAGAACGAGTCGGTGAATATGGCGCATCAAGCAAAGCAGTTGGACTGCGGCCAGAAAGCTTATACACCTCTTTTGCAAACTGTCTCGAGCGTGAAATATTTTCTAGCAACATCCGATGCTCATTCCCGTTTATCATGATTTTTAAAATCACGGGCTGACCATTGATCGGCTCTAACTTGGTCTTTTCATAGAATGGAATCGTTAAGTTATAAGACCAGCACCAACTACTCCGATCACAACGGTAATCACCGTTATTGACTTGGATTTCTTGCCCGTTGTCTAAGCGAGTTACTTTTAAATCATTCACGATATACCACCAATTTTTATTAACTATTCCCGGTATGCAGTCGTCAGCACCAAAATTTAAAATGAGATTGTGTGAGTCAACGTCATGACACAAACAAACAAAGTTTAAATCTGTTGAACCGACATATTCAGGCTTTGGCTGCGGTGCAATTGGATCTACAGAGGATTTGCGGTAATAAACAGCTCTCGCGACTTCCCACGGTATTGCGTCATTAGTAACTAGCTCTAAGCCTTTGTCGTACTTGAATATGAATCGTTTTTCAAACACTTCTGCGACTTCATGACTAAACGTAAATTTCTTACGCTTTCTAATCATTTCATCCCAGTCAGTCTCCCGATTGATCAGTAGCTTTTTAGACTCTTCAAACACCATGGTTCTTGCAATAAAACGCTTATCATTCTCTTGCCACACGATTTGATAGTCACTCAAGAGCCTCGTTGTTTCCTCAAAGACAGATTTAACCGATTGCTGCAGCTGTAAAGTTTTATCAAAACTCGTGATCACAGCATTAAATAGACTTAATCCACGCTCAAAAATAAAGGCGCTGTTATGCGCCTTAAATTTTGCCTTGCCATATCTGATATGACTTTCAATTAATGCAGGTAAAGCCTTTTGATAACTAAAACCACTTAAATGATTAAGTCCAAGTACGAAATTAAGATCAGAATGTGCACCGATATGTGCAACAAAACTGGTATTCATCACAGCATCAATAGAACCAAACTGGATTAAACTATCAGCGCTTATTTCAGCATTAAATTCAGTTGCAATTAGAGCATCAATGCTCGCTAAATTTACCTCCGCAGCATCTCCAAAACTCAAAACAACATTATGCGCATCAACCGTGCCTATAATCTCATTGAAATTTAGATCAACATTATGGCTATCAGGTGGGATGTAGTTTGACACATGCACACCTCTTTACGTGGACGGACGAAGTACAATTGAATTAATCATTAACATACTGCCAAGAACTAGATTTGGATTTGCTAAAGTAATATCTGTGCCCACCGCAAAATCCGCCACAGCATCACCATTGCCATTGTATAACCGCGCCCATGTTGCAGTGCCTGCTTGTGTTACTGTTGCTGTATCCGTTGGATATAACTCAATGCTATCTGCGTTTAATTGCTTAAAGCACGGCTCTGGCAGATTCATCGTGACTAGCTTATTACTTGGATTAGCTGCAACTGTCACATTTGCGGGCTTTGTACCCTTATAAAATGAAAAAGTAGCATTGCTGCTACCCGTATCTAAGAAGTTGGCTAAAGCTTGTAATTGGGCTAAGCCTGCTGCCATTGATGGAATTACACTCATTTCGGCACCACCAGATCTGCAATCACTGCGTTAAATTGATTTAAGGGATGATGTGCGACAATAAAGAACTTATTTGCATTCAGATGATTAAAAACATAATTTCCGATTTGATCGGTCATCACTTCTGAAATCAATCGCCCAGATATACGCTCAAACAGCCTTAAGCGACAAGGGAAAGGAATATTCAGCTCTTTGACTTGTCCTTTTATTGCTAAGCCAATATCACTTGTTAATATCAAATCACTTGGACAAATCGCTTGCTTAACGTCAAGGTCTAAAAGCATCATAAATCCCCAATTTTCAGAACAATCTGACCCAAGTTTGAAGTTGATGCGATAAATGCAGCGATATAAAGCGCACCATCTTTCTCGATCAATTGAAAGTTTGAATATGGCTTTTGCTGAAACAACCAAAATAAATTCTTGATTTGCCCACGTAAAACGTTTGTCAGATCTTCTTTAATAAATACAGGTGCAAACGGTGCTGTATTCGTTAATGTTGATGCACCGATTACATTATTTACTCCACTGCCTGCTGTGTCTGAACTTAGAGATAAACAGTTTGCCGTTTTATAATTGGCGCTTTGTGCATAATCCCTGAGCAATAATAATGAACTGGATGCAAATGAAGAAACCAGACCAAAATTTAAGTTTACAGACGCACCATTATTACTGAGTGTTAATTGAGATTGCAGGAACGTACAACTATTATCTGCATTTAGCAGCGACTTAAATGCACCAAATCCGTATGCTGAAGCGTGCTGTGTATTCACAGTTGCCGATGGAACTGTTGTCGTAGGAAGAATATAAAAATAATCCCCATTTCCAACCAATATCCATTGACGATTCCCAGCAGCAGGCGTTTGTGAGTTAATCAATCCACCCGACACTACACCACTAGCTGCATAATACCAACGTGCCCACCCATTGACACCACTTGTTCCACTACCTGTGCCGACCCAGTTTTTTGTAGGTGCTGAGCTATCGTAAGGAGCCTGAACACCAATCATTGTGTCAATATCTGACATATCTTCAACGATACCCACTTTGGCATATTTCGCATAAGTCGATGTATATGCAGCATCAAGCGCATCAATAACTCGAAGATATGGGCGTGATGCAAGCAACGTATTAGACGAGCGATATGCCGCTTTCCCCGTTCCGCTAAATGGCTTTAACCATCCAAGTGGCGGCAAAGAGCAATTTATTGTACCTGTGGCAGTGGTAACACTTGGTGCTGCTGCAAGCTGAAAAGTAATGCTATTGGCATTCGGTACGGTCAAAATGCGGAACTCACCGTTATATTCGGTTTGTGTCGCACCTGCAATTTTAATCACTTGATATTGCATAAAGTTGTGAGCAGAACCAAAAGTAGCCGTGACTGTCGTTCCACTAGCTGTCAATGTTGAAACCGTTTGCGATCCAAAACCATTCACTAAACAGGCATCGAGCACATCAATCATACAGCCAAAATTGTTGGTTAATTGCGGTGCATTGGTATTGGTATGCACGTAATACTTAATATCTGTACTTGCGACCATTTCTTATACTCAATAAAAAAGGCTGCACATGCAGCCCTTTGGGTTAATTCATTTAGATAACTCGGTCGATGTCACCACGATACATAATCTGGAAGTTATCACTCAAAGTAGTTGGCTCTGATTGCTTCACTGTACGAATACACCAAAGCGGATACATTGCAGCAACCGTATTAAAGCGAAGAACATTGCCTGATACCCAACCTGTTCCCCAACCCTCTTTTTTAACCACAAAATAAGGTGCGCTTGTAATTGGATTGATTGGCGCACAATCAGCATTCACATTGCCCGTTCCAATCTGCCCCGACACCTCACCGATGATTCTAAAGTTTGTTGTGTCAGTAAAAACGATCGCCCAACGTTCCTGAATAGCACCCTTATTGGTAATTTGGACAGGATACAAAGCATCGTTGTAATTTGGCGTGATTGGCGTTCCGCTTGGCTCATCTGACCAGACACTATTCCAAGTGCCCTGCACAAACTTCGATGTATAACGGCTGAACATGTCACCCACCACCACTACAGATCCAACAATCGAATTATCAGCATCATAGTTATGAGTAACTGGCTTTGTGAAAGTCACTTGGCCATTAATCTGAACGTCATTAATTAAGCCGATGTCCTGATAACGATATGACGCTGAGATAGGTGCAACCAAGGCATTTAACGCAAAGTCGCCGCTTAAAGTCACTTTGCCATAATCGTAATCAATGGTGTACATGTCATAAGGAACCTTGGTTCCATGACTATCTTCAAGCTCACACCAAGATATACGCTGATCGTTTAGGCTGTATGTTTGCCCCGCCACATGACTTGGTAACTGTTGAAGCTTAGCCGAAGCAATCACGCCAATATCGCCAACTCGGAAAATCGGGACTCGACCATCAGGCGGTAAACGTGTAGCCGACAATCCTAAAATCTCAGAATCAAGCGGAATATAGGTGTAGGCAATAGCGTTATAACGCACACTGGTTGGATCTATCCAGTACGGCACATTAATGTAAGTCTTGCCTGCATCAGTATATTCAAGCTCTGGCAAGTACCAGTCCTCAGATTCAATAGATGGGCGATTTCCACTTGTGATTTCAGTCTTGGTGTAAAAGTAAATATCAACAAAGCCCGTATCGTGGTTAACTAACCCATGTGCTTGTGCTGTTTCAATCACCCCCGCATTATCGGCTGTCAGTGTAAGTTGCCCGCCTGCCATTGCGGCAGCAACAACAGTTAAAGAACCGGGTCGAATTGGTATAGTAGGTGTTCTGAAACTGACATGCTGAATCGGTGGCATATCCGTTGTTGTCGTTAAAGACTGCAAGGTCAAATTGTTATCAACACTTGGGGTCCAACTATCAACATCAATAATCCCTGTACCGTATTGAATTGTTCCTGACTGCGTTCCACTACCAGTTGAACTATCTATGTTTCTATAGATCAAACCATTTCGATCAATAAACGTATCAGACCCCGCTTTAAATCGAACTGAACCTGACAAGATTTGCTCGTTAAAACCCTGTGTTAAATCAAAGTTGAGTTTTGCAGCAGTGACTTGTTTTGTACCTGCATTTGTACCTGATGTATCTCGATACTTTACTTGAACATCAACATTAGAAAATGCTTTTAACTGTGCCGCGACTAATTGAACTGAGCTGCCTTGAGGCAACATAACTGCTTCTGACATATTAAGAACTCATGTAGTAAGTTTGCGCTGAATAGACTTTTTGCCAGCTAGTAACATTCAAAACTGGTGTAACTTCAACCGCACCTGTGGCATAAGTAATCGTGCCTTGTACATTGCCAAGACGATCAACTAAGTTACCTGTGGTTGAATTAAGCGGCACATCAAATAAGGTGACTGTCTGAAAGACAGTTGAGCCTGTTCCACCCGATACTGGTATTTGCAGCTCTACACTATTCGGTTGAATCGCTGACCCTGTTCCAATATTGAATGTCAGCTTCTGACTTAAATCAGGTGTGACTGCTGAAACTGTCTGTGTTTTAGGATCGCCATAATTAAAGACAAAATTAAATGCCGTGTTTTTCTGCGGCAATTTATTCGGAATTAATTTGCCCACGCCAGTTGCATAATTAATACTACCAGTCGCATCCCCTGTGAATTGGCCTTGTGCGTTACTAGAAGCAGTTTTAGAAACACCATCTAATAACCATGTAACCGAAACAGAACTAGCAGCAATCGCAACTTGTCCTAAATCAAACTCAATCGCTGCAGGCAAAACAGGCAAATTTGCTCGAGCAAATGTTGCAATCGGTGTGCCCCATAGCAGCAAAATCGGCGTGCCAACATCAGGCAATGCCCCTGTCGTTAATAACCAAGTACCTGTCGTGTAATTGATTGAGCCACTACCCACTGAGTCACTTGCTCCAACCAATCTACCAGTACCATTGTCTTTGAGCGTATAGAATTTGCCTTGCGCCATATAAGAAATTGAAAGTGCACCGGGTGCAGGGATTGGTAACAATACCCCTGTCCAGTTGGTTCCTTGATTATTGGCTGTAACGGGTAAAGCATAGGATTCAAATGGCTGAGTCGGCATCGCTGCTGGCATAAAAGTCAGACTAATTGATACCGTTCCTGTACCAATCGCATTGGTCCACACAATATGCCCCGTTTGATAGTCGATCGTACCAACTTGAGTGCCTGAAAGCGTTCTTAATACTCCACCACTATCAACAATACTTTGACCAAATAAACTGAATGTAATTGATCCAGGGAAAACACTAGAGCCTATATATAAGCTCTGATTGTTATTTACATTTGTTGTGTACTGAACTGAGATTGTTCCGCTATTACCTGCAACCAATGCAACGTTTTCGCTTAATGCGTTTAGATCTAGCAACGGCGTTTCGGTCTGATTTGAGGGAATCAACTGAGAAAAGATAGAACTTGCTTCAACCGTAAAACTGCCAACACTAACATCATTATTAAGCTTTACGCTTGCACAGTACTTACCAGAATCCGCAACTACCGTTTCGCGCAATGTTGTTGCTGGCTTTGTGTTGTTGTACCACTGAGTAGCAGATACCCCTATAAAATCACGGCTTAAAGCATCTTGAAAGCTATATGTCGCAATCTTATATTCCACATCTGCATTATTCACACGAACATAAGCTGCTTTTGTTAATACATCAGTCAAACGAATGAATTGCGTTATTTCAGTTGGCAAACCCTCATTCGCAACTAAAACGATTGTGTCACCAATGCTGTTTTCTGATTCATTTTTACTCATCGCAACTTGAATCGACTTCATACCTGAATATGCAGTATCTAGCAGCGAACCAACTGCTTGTGCACCTTTAGCTAAATAATTTTCTAAACGATTTTTTGCTGAATCGCGAGTATCTGTATGTGAACGAGTGCTAAATAATAGAGCTGAAACATTCGGATCATCAGGGTTCTTAGAAATAAATACCGTTGAACCCATCAATGCATCGGTATCATTATTATTCACAGCAGGAAAAATCTTACGCATTGACACATTGCCAACTGCTCTATTTAGCTCAGATACATCAAGAAAAAGATTATTGCTTATACCATCTTCTACAACTTGACCAGAATATTTACCGCCACCGTCTGAAGTATCAGTCAAACGCTCAGATTTATATAAAACTAGATTATTGGTTTCAATCGGCATCTTAGACCTCTAAAAATTTAAATGTGACTTCGTAATGGTCACTGTCTGATACTGTTGGGAATCCCATGACAGGCTTGGCATTAATAGCACCCTCAGCATGATTGAAAATCACATTGAATTGGCGTGTATCGTGTGGATATTCAAAAACCAGTGTGAATTGCTCATCTTGCAGTGCTGACCAATCCTTAATGATTGATAGTTCAGAGCGCTTTACCCAACCTTGTCCGTCACTACCTGATAATGTTATTGGTCGACCTGATTTCTTCTTACCCTCTTGAATAATCAAAGTGCCATCAATTGCACGCTCTTGATTTTGTTCAATCGGCTTCCAATCAAATTCATCAGACCATAAAAAACCGTTCTCAAGAGGAACGGTTTCATTTGTTGCATTGCGTTTAAGTTTCATTATCTAGCCCTATTCAATTGTTCTAGCTCACTTAAAAAGTCATTCATTAAATTCTGTTGGCTAGGATCTCCAGCTAATTCAAGAGACTTGCCGCCGAACTCAATCTTATAAGTGACTGTTTTAGGGTTTGAGGTTGATATATTTGGGGTGGTATTGTTGATTTGAGGTGCAGAGATTGTAGGCGCTTTACCACCCGTTGAAATAGATCCACCGCCAGCATTACTCGAATTTTTATTTTCCCAGTACGCGAGTGTTTTCTCCATTTCTTGCTTAGTCGTATTCAAGCCAGTTGTGGTTCCACCTTTAAGCGAATTAGTCGTTTCGACTGCCAAGCTATATTTCGCTTTATCAGCTTTATCTCTCGCTTGGCTTGCATTCATACCCGCTGCAACAAGTCGGTTGTAATAATCCTCAGCCATTTGATCGATGCCGCCCTGTAGATCGGATAAGCCGCGATTATTTGAAGCATCTTTAGCCTTACGCTCTGCACTAATCTTAGCCATAGCATCTTCCCACTCTTGCAGACTGGTTTTTGCTTCTTCTCTCGCAACTCGACCAAGCTCCCTGAAACCATCAGCAGCAGAGCCACGAGCAGTACGACCGACATTTTCAACAGAGTCAGATAACTCATTCATCGACTTCACAGACGCTTTGCCAGTAGCGTCAATTTGAACTTGTAGCCCTAGTGATGCCGCTTTTGAATTTGCCGCTGCAATCACAGAAGCATCACCACTCGCATACGCAAGATCAATTGTTTTTTGATATGCTTTCTGGAGGTCAGCTTGTGTTGCTTGACCGCTATTTCTAACAGTATCAAAATCCATTAATGCTTGCTTAGCTTGTAAAGCAAGTTGATCTTTTGTCTGAATACCGAGACGCTTAAACGCTTCTGTTACTTCGTCTGTTGTCTCTTTGACTTTTCCAGTTTGAATATCCAAAGCCAACATGCCATTTTCAACTTGTCTCGTTGAAAACACACCTTGCTTTTCAAACTCAATTAACTTGGCTTTAGCAGCATCAATTTCAGCTTGCGATTTTGCCGTTTCTAACCACTTAACCCATGCTTCATAAGTGACATTTGCAGCCTGTGAACCTTTGACCCCCATCAACTCTAAATTTTGGGTGAACGTATCTAAGGCTGTGGCTTTTTTGGTAAAACCCTCGGACACTCGGTTTAACGCCACATCAAGATCAAGACCTAAAGCCTCAGCAGCTTTACGCCCCTGTCCCAGTCGTGTCTCTAAACTAACAACCGCACCGCCTGCATCTTGCTCAATCGCTTTGACAATCGCCTTGCCAGTTTTATCAAACTCAACTGCTAAACCTTGAGCTGCTACACCTGCTTCGATAGTTTTTTTAGCATTATCACTTAATGCCACGCCACCTTTGGTTGCTGCTTCGATTTGTGCCGAAGCCCAATCCTGTGCAGCCTTTATTTTTTCATCAGTGATTTTTTTACTTTCAGCCTGATAAGCTTTCTCTTTCTTATCAAGTTCAGCAAGCCCTGTAACTGCTGCATCAATCGCTGATTGATCACCTGATTTTCGAGCATCAACCAATTGCTGTTGCAGCTTGATACGCTCATCACTAATGGCTTTGTAATCAGAAACATGCTGAGCTTCTTGCGCTTTTAAATCTGTAAGTGTTTTTTGGTTGTTGGCAATACGTTCGGCATTTTTCTCATCTTGAGTTAAACCAATCTGACGAATTGCTTCAACACCAGCAGACTTAAACTCCATCGCCGCATCGGATGATTTTTTGTAATATTCCTGTGCTTTCGCACTCATTACTTCAAAATCTTTTACAGCTTGAGCTGACGTATCACCAAACGTTATTTTTGATTTCCAATAGCTAAATGCACCCGCCGCATCATAAGCAGCACCAATGATTAAATTGATACCGATGTTTAAAGCTTTGAATCCATCACTAATAAATCCAAATACTACATTTACAGCTTGAAGTGCTTTAGTAAAACCATTGGTTTTATCAGTTGCAGCATCAATTCCACTTGAGAAATTAAATATTTGACCAAGAGTCGTATTAATTACATCAACAGTGGTTTCAAATACTGTTCCGATTGTAGAACCTAGTGATTTAATCGCATCATATGCAGACAATAATGCTGTCTTGAGCGCTTCGATTGTTTGCGGATCAATCTTTTTAAGTTGATCGCCAAACCATACGAATCCTGAACCAATATCGTTTAAAAGAACTTCAACAATATTTAAATTATCAGCAAGTACCGACAACCATTGCGCCACTGTTGCACTTGCACCATTGGCCTGATCCATCTCGCCAATTAAGATTTGCCATTGAGTTGCAATTTTTTGGAGTGCATTACCAATAGTTAAAGGCAGTTCAGCATATTGAGCATCAACACCTGCTTTTTGTTTTGCTAATGCTGCAAGTACACGTTCTGCGCTGAGCTCTCCATTCTCAGCCATTTTGCGAAGTTCGCCAGTTGTAACGCCCAAGCCTTTTGCAAGTGCTTCTGCTAAACCGTAGCCACCCTCCATGATGCTGTTAAATTCTTCACCACGAAGAACACCACCTTGCATTGCTTGAATAAACTGAGTGACTGCTGCTTCTGCTTCTTGGGTGCTGCTACCGCCTAACTGAATCGCTTTAGTGACGGTACTGGTCATCTCAAGTGCAAATTGCTGGGATTTCCCCATGTCCTTTGCAACTGTATTTAAACGAGTGAACAGTGCACCAGTGTTATCAAGCGTTGAGTTTGTTTGCAGTGCGATTTGATGCACGCCTGCCATCGCTTGCTCAAAGTTTCCGCTATCTTTTGTTGATTGCTGAATCTTGGCTGATAGCATGGCATAGCTGTCTGCTGCTTCTGCAAGTTCCTTTACGCCTAAACCAACACCAAGCGCGGCCATAGCACCTACAAGCGCATTTACCGCAAACTTTGCACCGTTAATTCCTTGATCAAAGCCCGAAGTATTGGCTTGTAAGTTCAATAAGAAATCTAAACTGTTTGAAGTCATTCTCTTTTCCTGTAGGCGTAAAAAAGCCGACTTGTTAGATCGGCTTTGGTAATTTAGGCAATAAAAAACCCGACTCTTGGTCGGGCTTAATTCAATAACTTCAAAATTACATTATGAACATTTCTTTTCCCATAAAATATCCATTACTTTCGAATTATAAAAACCATCACTATCCTCTTCTATCGATACAGTATCGGTCTCTGAGTTGTAGATAAAACGCCTATAACCTGTATATCCACCCATTTTGTTTTTAGCATTAATTTCTCCACAATTACCTTTAATATTTCGGAATTTTGCAGCTTCGGGATCAAAAAGATTTCTTCGAACCTTTTCTTCAATAAAATTTACACTCTCAATAGCTTTATTTTGCTCAAGACTCTTTGCCTCTATTTCCAACTTTTCAGCATCGTTTTTTACTTGGTTATTATATTCAATACGTTGCTGCTCTTTAATCGCCTTCTCTTGGGCTTCTTGTTTTAGTTGAGCTTGACGTTCTGCTTCTAGCTGCGCCATTTTTTGATTATGTTGTTGGGTTTGAAGTGCTAATGCTTCTTCTCTAGCTTTTCGATCACTATTTGATTTCCACACAACCCCGATCATCACCAAAACAACAATGCCCACAATAGTAAAAAGCTTATTCATTTTCACACCATTATTCTAAACTCAAAATCTCATCAGCCTGGGCAGTTGGTAACTCATGCACGCTTTTTAACTTTCTATCCACTGCACGAGTTCTAACTTGAACAGCTTCAATACTACTTGAAGCCTCATCAAGTTTCTTCTTAACCTTATCCAAAGCTTCCCCGTATTTTGTCCACTCTGTTTTTACAGCAGCTAAAGTATTCCACACTTCGCCTGAACGCTTTTCTATAGCTAATGTTCTAAAGCCCATCTGCAAACTATTAAGTATTGACCAAAGTGTAGTTGGTCCAGCAAATACTATACGGAAATCTCTTTGCACCAAATCAACCAATGCAGAACGCCTAGTAACTTCAGCAAACAACCCCTCAGTAGGCAGATACAAAATGGCAAAATCTGTAGTTAGTGGTGGACTCACATACTTTTTAGATATATCGCTCGCACACTGCTTGATTGATTTTTCTAGGTCTTTTAACGCCTGATCCACTCCAGCAGCATCTGCATTTTCTTGCGCATCAACCAATCGTGTATAAAACTCTATTGGAAATTTAGCATCAATTGGCAACCATATATGTTCGCCATCACTATGCTTGCTTGGAATTTTTACGGCATACTCAACTCGTTCGGAATTTCCCTTGGTGGAAACATTAGTTTCATACTGATCAACAGTTAAAACCTGTTCAAGCATTACCCCCAATTGAACCTCGCCCCATGTACCACGCGTTTTGACATTTGTAAGAACTTTCTTTAAGTCGCCCACACCACTTGCCAAAGCTTGCATTTCACCAAGTCCGCGATGCACCTGATCAAGGCGCTCACCAATTAATTGAAATGATTCTGAAAGCCTTTTTTCAAGCGTACCCTGTAATTTTTCATCAACAGTGACACGCATTTTTTCCAATTGTTCCGAGTTATCTTTCTGTAAATTAGACAGTTTGGTCTCAATTTTTTCTCTGAGTTGCTCGGCTTGTGTTGCTTGGGCTTGGTTTAATGCATTAACCCTGTCTACAAGCGAATTTAAATATTTTGTCTGCTCATCCGACACAAATTTAAAACTTTGTTGCATGGTTTGAGCATAGGCTTGCAACTCAGTTTTGACTGCACCACCAATTTCCTCTCTCGTTAGTCGAGATTGTTGGCTAGATTCTTCCCGATTTCGACCTAGCTCATGCCCAGTAAATCTTTCTATACGCTCAAACGCTTGATTGATTGGCGTGAGTATTTCTGAGGCGTTTCCACCAGTATTCTTTCTAAGCAATAAAATTAATTGCAAAACAAGAATTAAAAGCACCCCACATGCTATAACAATTTCCAATATAGACATCACATCAATCCATAATTATAAATATTTGATTAAAATATATATTCATAGATTGAATGTGGCAATAAAAAACCATAGTTAATGATCCAACCCACTTACAAACTTATCAAAATCATTATTCTTGGCACTGGCAGCACGGGTTGCTATAGCAATCGTTTTCAATCGTTGCGACTCACGGCGTTGAGCTGCTCTTAAATATTCTATAAATGCACCATACGACATATTTAAAATATCATCTGGTCTATGACCGCAGCTAATCAAGTATTGAAATGAGTAAAACCATGATGCTGATTCAGCTTTTTGTTGTATTGGACGTTTAGGCAACTCATCTTTTTTAAAGAAATCTTCATTCACTTCAATAATTTTTAGAATGAGTTCAGCAATATCCGATGTATTTCCTAAGTGCTTTGTAAAATATTCAGGATCGAGTGTGGTTGCTAACGAAAATACACCCATGATCTGAATAATATTGGCTTCAATTAACGGCTCAATTGTTTCTATTGAATAGCTTTCCAATTGCTTTATTGGATCTGCAAAGTAAGCAAACTGGTTTAGGTTCTTAACCTGTATCTGCTTAATCTCAATATTCTGACCAATAAACATATATGGCAATGATTCATTGTTTAAGAGAAAAAAGTCATTCATAGAAAAAATCCTAAATACAGGCACAAAAAAAGACGCTAATGCGCCCCTGTGCCTGTATGTAATATTAAGTAGTTACTGAAAAACGTTCGATGTGGCCAAAGACACTTAATTCTGCATCATTGGCTTTGCTATTGTCAGCCATGCAACTACCAGTGATTGAGAACTTATTAAAATCTTCATTAATAAGATCGAATTCAGTCTCTGGTGATAGCGTTAAGCGGTGCAACTCAACCACGACTTTATCCCCTGAGATCGTATCAATCCCTTTAAATAAGACTTTATATTCTGACCCGGTATTATTTGCGATAGTGGTTCGTGTCTTGGCTGCCGCCGTACCTGACCACTTCACCGCGCCAGTAACAGATTGAACAAACTCAACAGTTCCATACACTGCATCAAGAATATATTTGCTTGAATCAATATCTGCATTAGACCCATCTTTGAACGTTACATCTGTTAGATTTCGCAAACCTAAGTCGATAATGCTTCCAGCTGTAACAGTCCCAAGTGATCGATCCGTGATAGTTTCCGATGCAATGCTAATACTATTACCACTCATCACAAGCGCCAAACTAGTTTTATTGACAGTATCTAACTCTCCATCGACATCAACCCCCGTTTGCTTGTAGAGAGTTGCATCTTTAGCACGTTGACCATAACGGCTGTCATAATGATCTACTTTATCAGATGAAATTTTTAGTTTTAGCGTTGGCATATTGCCTACGGGTAATAATGCACCCGCAACGCCGTTCACTATTTTTGCTAAACACAACTCGCCCTGCAGCGAAAGTAAATCAGGCTTCGACATTATTTTCTCCTACCTGTTTTTTGTTTGATTGCTTTACCTCAGCCTTAGGCGTTTGCTCAACATGAGCATTATTGTCTATGGCTTCGATAATTCCGTCTCGTTCTAACTGAATAATTTGTTCAGTCGGCAAAGATCCAATAATTTCACCTTTTGCCCAACGCCCAATAGGCTTCAAAGCTTTGTATTGCTTGTCCATAAATACCTCATGTAAATATTTGAATTTCAAACATCAGTGGAAAATATGCAAATCCCGGTGAGCTTCCGATTCGCACTGGTGAATTTGCCCTTTTAAACATTCGATAACCTGCGACTTGAGGATTGAATCCCTGCAGTGTGTCCAGTAGATTTCGAATGAATGGATCTGCTTCTTTACGCAGTGAGTTTGTATTTTGCAATTGAGCGCACGCATCTCGAATACACAACACGACTAACCATTGCTGAAATACAGTTGCTGAACTTCCGTTACTCGCGCTATCACCAATACGATCGTCGAAATAAATCACACTAACTGACGGCGCATTGTTTGAGGCTTCGAGCATTGCCTCTATCGTAAATGGAGTATTGACCTCAACCAAATCAGTCATTGCTGTTTGAATTTTCTCAACCAAAATTGGCTCAACTGCAAAATAGTCTTTAATTACTGTCATAGTTACACCACAAATATTCCAGTACCAAATAAGTGTGTAGGTTGATCATCCTGCACGGGAAAATTCAAAACAGCTTTGCCTGTTGCAATGTTTTTAAGCCAACTCATCACATCTTCGTAATCAAGGCGAACAATTTCCGTTGGCTTGTCCTTGTACAAGTAATATCGTGCGACTACAGCAACGGCACGTTTTACTGGCTCAGTAGTAACAGGTAACGGTAAGGGATATTGAACAGCAATATAGCCATTCACCATTTCTACAGCATCCGAAATGGCTTGTTCGGATGTAGGTGGGTTAGATCCATCTGTTTTGGCAATATTACGTTCAAGTCTGACGATTTCAGTTTCACCAAAACGACCAATAAGCTCATCCCGTGTTAAGTAAGACATTTAATCCACCACTCTATATGTTATTGATTGTCTCAATTGGCCAGTATCTATTAATGGCTTGCTGCTTCCTTTACGCTTAATTGTTTGAGCTTTCAACGGCGTAAATTTGCCATTCACCATGTACATCTGCACATCTGCCGCAGCTTGCATCCCTAATACCTGCTTAATCTTTGTAGGAGTGGTTCTAAGTAAAAGTAAGTCCTTTACTTCTCCCAGCAAATATTTGCCGTATTTGCCTTGGTTTAAAGTGATTGATGCACGAAGAAACGATCGCTCTGGAATTTTGCGGCTAGGTGCTCCATATTCATGAATTGCTGCGAGATCAGGCATCGTGATTGAACGTTTACCGCTATGCATCCCAAAAGCGCCAATCTCAACCTTGCCTAGAAACTTATTCGCTTGCTTTTGGAATTGTTTTAGAATCCAACTCGGATTTTCTGACATTTCAACTTTGACTTTGAACATGGCCATCTAGCCTCTTATTACTTAGTGGCCGCCAACTTTGCTTGCAGATCTTCAAGTGATTCATCATCACTAAATTCGACATTAAGCTCGGTCAATTTGGCTTTTACTTCCACCAATTCAGCTTCACGTTTTGCCTTAGCTGCTGTATCAGCTTTACCACTTGGCTTAGTTTTCTTAACTTCAGATATGAACAATTCACCTGATTTTTCTAAAGCGTTAAAAACAGGATGATCGACTAAAGCTTCATGTTGCTCATCAGTGATTTCAACTTCTTCGCCTTTCGGCAATACAACTGCACCGAATTTGGTACGTGCTGATAGGCGACCCATTTCACCCTGATATGTATATTTCGGCATTTTCATTGCTCCAAAAATGACTAAAGCCGCTTAATTGCGGCTATTTAGTCATGATTTGTAAATTGGTTAATTAAGTTTTAGGAACGTCCATATAGCGTAAGCTGTCAACACGTTTGAGCCATACACCTTGATATAAGTAATAACCCGGTGTGAATAGATCAAGCCCATCAGCTTGAGGTGCTAAGAATTCCAACTCTTTTGGAATACGCATTTCAATACAAGCTGGATCACGACGATAAACAGTAATACGGCGAATACCACCCACCCCCATCGACTCTGTACGACTTGTTGCACGAATAGTGAGTTTTTTCCCTTCAAGCGCAAGCAAGTTATTTTTAGACACCCATTCAAAAATAGTGGTTTCTAAATTATCAGCGATACGTCGTTGAGTCAGAATACGCATTAAGCTTGTTGGAAGAATCATCGTATCTGGAGTGATTGCAGGATTAAACTCACTCGCTTCAATCGCATCCGATAAGATGTCATTAATGTCTGCAAGGATTTCATCCGGTGTTGCAGTTTCCCATGCTTTTAATGCAGTCTGAACATTAACCCCAGTTTGGTTAAACAAACCACGCAAACCTAGATTAAGATCACCCACCCAAGCAATACGAGACATATGCTTCTCAAAGCCCAAACGTGCAGCTTGGATCTTGTCAGCTTCAAGAGTGATACCGGCTTGAGATGCTGTGGCCAATTCAAGAATTGAATATTGATAACCAATTGAGCCAGAACGAACGCCTAGATCCACGTTGTCGTAGAATACTTCAGCTAATGGAATGTCATTACCCGTACCGCTATGGTCCTGACCTTCACCTACGCCGTTTTTACGTTGTAATGTATGTTTGGTCCCTACGACTGCAGGGAAATTTGATTTCACTGGAATATACGAAGCGTATTCAGTTGCTTCAGTCATTTGTGGTGTCATTTCATTACTTGTTTCTAATTGAACAAGTAAAGTCACCAAATTTTTAAGATTAAATGCATCACCCGCCTGAGCTTGCATAATTGGTGCTACACCACCAAAAAGGGCGAGCTTTCGATTAATTAGTTGTTCACGATTCATGTATTAAGCCCCGCGTAATTGAACAATAGCCATGCCATCAGCATTGGAAATGCAATCCCAAGTAGCTCCGACTAATTCCGTGCCATCTGTTGCACTTGTTTGATATGAACCCAATGGGTTGTTAGTGGTTGCATTCGCTGTGCGAACGTAAACCTTGCCACCTGTGGCTGTAATTGGAACCGCGGGTTTTACCCAGATTCGACCGACTCGCATAATCGGCGGCACGTCATACTGTTGATATGCTTCTTTGCCACTTGAATCAGTACCGTTCTTGCCGATGTGTTGATGCACAACGATACCGATAGGACGCAAGCCACCCCCAACGACAGAACAACGAACGCCGTCACCTGCATCACAAGCGACTTGACCATCATTTAAAGTGCCTGCCCCTGCCATTGGCATAGAGCGCACATCTTCAGGCGTACTTTTAAGGCGTTGCCCGACTACCGCCACTTTTGAATTAAGCTGCATTTATTAGCTCCTTAAATATCTTTTTTCCAAGCTGTTGTTTTGTCATAGCCCTGTTCTTGTGCAGGTGCCGCACCATTCCCTCTTGCTGGTGGGGTATTTTGGCTATCACCCGTAAAGAAACTATTAATTGGGTTTGACGGGGTTTGAGTGCCACTGGTTGCAACAAGCGCACGAAACACCATGTCGACTTGCTCAGGCTTAGCGTCGACAACCGCAACAGTTCCCAAGATTGCACCAACGATTGCATCGCCAGCTTTGGCAGTAATAGCCTCACGCTTAATTTGCTCACAAGAACACCCATCCGTTTTGACATTTGCATTGAGTTTTTTTGCATCTGAAATTACAGTCGCTCGCTCATTGGCCAATGCCTCTAACTTTTCTGGTGTGACTTGATTGGCTTCAAGCGTTGTTACTTTTTCAGCATTGGTTTTTGCATCTGCAACCACTTTATCGATCACAGCTTGAACTGCGGCCAACTCTGAAATTGAAAACTCTTGATCTCCAATTTTGAGTTTTGAATTAACCGTTTGTTGCAATGAAGCTAATAAGTCCTGATCTTTTTTTAGTGCTGCTGTAAGAGCCGCATTATCGGCAACATCAAATGGGATGCCATTTACAATGATTTGCATTGTTTTCTCCGTTGGATTTGGTTGATTTGGGTTTTGATCGCCTATGCGGCAATCGCCACCGCAACGGCCATATTTGACAAGGGCAACATGATCGCCGTAGAAGTTTTTGAACTCAGCTTGGTACGGCGTACCATCTGGTGAAGTACCAGTAATGAAATGAAGTTCAGCGCCGTAACCTAAAGACAATTCCAAACGCTCTTGGCTTTGGATCTGCTGAATCACATCACTGTCTTTAATCAGCAAATCGCCAATTAGATAATCCCCATCACGACGAACATTCGATAATGTGCCGATTGAATGAGTTTTCCATGTGGCAGCATTTACAGCATTACCCGGTGGGTGGTTATCAGTAACATCCACACCCTGATAGCTTTGGATTGTTTCAGGTCGAAATAGCTCATCGGCTGAACTAAAGACATTAATGACCTGATCAGGCGTATAGCCCTCTATCCCATTAAATTCGGCTGCGTAGTATTGGCGTACCTGAGGTGCTTTACCGAGTCGAGCATCTTTGCACAATAAAAAACCCTCTGGAGTGAGGGTTCTTGTTGATTGAGCAGGTGCAAAGTCACCTAACTTTAAATGTAGTAAGTAGCGTTTCATTTCACTTCCTATGGCTTTTTAGGTGGTGCTTTGGATGGTTGAATAAAATTAGATCTACATTGGCAATTTAAAATGCTATTAGTTCTCCGATTAAGACAAGTCATATAACCGCCGTGTTTATTGGTATATGCACAATTTCTGCACTGGCACTTAGTCATGCTTTTATTCCTATAGGCAATAAAAAACCCACTTCGATTGAGTGGGTTTAGTTGCTTAGTGTTATTTACTGTATTGTGTTGCCAGAATCAACTTTGAGCTGCCATTGCCTGTTCGGGCGACTTTGCATTCTTATCAAATAAATGCGCCGTGTAAGGTATTGGTACACATCGGCATCTAATTGGAATACCCGGATGCCCGTCTGATGGTGGGTCATTCCATGCGAATATCAAACCATCTCGTAAGCGGTGCGAATGTCTTACACGCTCATCATGACTCGTTGACCAAGTGTAGTGAGTAATCCCTAACTTTTGCTGACGGATCTGAGCAAGTCGCCCGTTGATTTTTCCAAGCTGATCAACCGCAATTAACTTAGCGCGTGAATCAGTAGAATGGCCAATGTCCAAAATAGATTTTTTAATCTCATCCGAACGCTTTCCTGTCTGTATGCCATCCAATACAGCGGCTTCGACTTTATCTAAGTATTGCTTAGGTATTGACTGGATCAGAGATACATTTGCAGCAATAGCGCTATCGACTGCATCTTGTAGATCCTCATCTCGCATCAAGCCAGTAAAATCCAAACCAGTAGACTTTTGCAGCATTTCAGCTATTTGCTTATCGCTTGCTTTTTTCTGCTTCAGAACGATTTGCGTGGCCAGTTGTGCAGCTATCAAATCGATACTATTCGTGATCTTCTGTTTTAGATTTCCCAGTGCGTTTTTAACACTGGAAAATATGCCATCTCCGATATGGATCTGAATTGAATCACCCATATTGAAAGCCAACATCGGCTCAATATCATCTTTCACACCCTTTTGACATAAATGACTAATCGATAAGAGTGCCTTGTAATATTCAACTTCCGTTTTCTTGGATATGAATATTGGCTGTGGTTTGGCCTTACGTCCTAACTTAGTTTTATGAGCTTGCTGAATGAGCGGCTTAAGGTTGCTGAGAATTGTCATCTATTTGCCCCGCCAAATCATCGAGCGCTTGGATATGAGCATCATCTATAAAATCGTATGTACCATCTTGCTGAAGCTGCTTCGCAATCATTGCTTCAGTGATAATGCCTTTTTCTAAATATTTGATGTCACGCTCAGTATTGTTCTTCTCTACTTCAGATCGAGTTTTTACATCTAGCTGCCAGAGCGGATAGAACACAAAATTAAAGCCTGTTGGTATCGCTCCAAACAGGCTTTTAAAAATCACGGGAAATATCCGTTCTAGTATGGGTCGCAAGGTCCAGTTTTGTTCTGTATTGACTCGATCGTAGTAACTTCGCAAATCGAACTCACCACTATTATTTAAACCCGAAGTGGTTTGCCCAAATAACAATGTATAAGGCATATCTGCGGCACCCGCCGTTTGTTGGCCAAACTCTCGCATAAGCTCAGGCAAGCCGCCAAATGTATATGACTTGGACTCGTACTCTTCATCTTTATCAATGACAAGCATGCCATTGATACTTTTAAGCAGAGCTGCTGCACCAAATCGCTCCATCATGTCTTTAGTACGATCAATGATTTTCATCATTAGATCTGGTGTACGAATCACATCCACTTTTGCTTCGTGTACTAGACTTGCTGCACCCGCATTGGTTGCGATGTAATTTCGCAAAGTGTAGTAAATGGCCAACAAAAGCGACTCTCCCTCATCGCCGTGTTTCACACACATGATTCGAGAATGATGTATTTTGCTTTGAGTACCATTGCCATTACTAATTTGGTAATACATTGGTTGTTCTGGTTCACCTGCGCTCAGCTCTAAAGGTACATACTCCTGATTTAAAGGCTGTACTTTGGATTTCTTTAGAACTGTGAAAAATTGAAGCCCACCTTGTCTTAACTTTTCAATCTCAAAAGGCTGATCCAATTGCAAACCATCTGCTAATCCAAATACCAAATACGCTCGACCATACAAACGAGACCAGATCAGTAGCTTTGCCAATCGCTCGACTAAACACAGGCGCTTAATTTCGTCACTGATCTTGAGTATTTGACCATCCTCTAAACCATTGAAGTACCAACCAGCCCGAAGCATATCCAACACAGGGCGATTGACAATTTTCTTAGCAAGCCAGTCTTGATATACCGCTTCGAAATCATAATCAGTAAGATTGGTTTCTTTCGCAAAATGGCCATGTGATGATTTATCACGGCTTGTATTGAGATTCGATACAAAATTGACATAAGCACCATCATTCACAATGACTGGCGCTTGTGTTTGATTGCGCTCTTCCAAGATATTCTCCTTAATCTAAAAGGTCGTAAGGATTCACAACCATATTTTCGATCGCATCAATTGTTGGGTCCCACTGGTCATCGTGGTCATGGGTCATATCTGCTGTTAGACCTTCAATTTCTTCGATGTAATTTAATAACCACGGCGCTTTAGCGGGTAACATCACCAAACCATCTTCCACATAGAAAACAACATCCATAGTCCTAACGAGCTTGTCTGTATCTCGTTGGATTGCTCTAATCGGGATAGTTGTTTCTCTTGAAATGGTTTGAATTAAAGTTGTACCACTGGCTTTATCCTCAACTGCCATATAGCGTAGATTCCCGATTTTGGTATCACCCGCTTTATGTTTATTGATGAACTTCTTACCTTCTTTTATAAGCTCTGGTGCTTCCCACTTCCCGCGATGCACATCGATGATATAGAGCTTGTTGTCGTACCCTAGGCCAGCACATAAGAAAACTGAGAAATCGTTATGCTCTTTAATCTTTTGCGCCGTATCGGCAAAGATTGCTCGCCATTTAAGTAGCGGCAACTCTAAATAACGCCCAAACCATTCAGACTTAACTAAATCACCGCCTAACTTTTTAGGGTTCTGCATGTACTGACTGGCAAACGTATAACGTGAGACAGTCGCGCCGTCTTTATCTTCACCGCCCTTTTCTAATTGCAGTAATGATTGAAGTGATTCCTTTAATGGCCAATAGCTTTGGCGGCCGTGCTGATCTCGTTCTACATTTCGCGGGATTTTGGCTTGAATATGCTCTGGCAATTGATTGATGTAGTCATCATCGATCAATGCAGGAATGCTGATCTGTTCCCAATCACCGGGTACATTTCCAGTCATCACAAAATTAGTCGGATCTTCAACGTGTAAACGCTGCATGATCAAAATAATTGGTGTGTCTGATTTAGCTTTACGTGAGTTGACCGTGTTAAGGATCTTACGGTTGGCTTTCTTACGTGCTGACTTACTAAAAGCATCTTCGGGCTTTAATGGGTCATCAAGAATGATTGCACCTGTAAACCCGTCATTTGCTAATGTACCTGCACGTCGACCTGTTACTTGCCCGCCCATTGAAGCGGAATAAACATGCCCCGCATCGTAGCCATCAACTGTCGTTTTCCAACTAGATTTAGCATCCGTGCTTGTTGATATTTTGACTGGCCATAAACTTTGGAAATCTATTGATTTGACAATGTTTCGCGCCGTGGCAGATACGTCCTCAACCAGTGACTGAGAAAACGATAAATACAGAAATCGTGATCGAGCATTTCTAGCTAAACCACGGGCAATTAAATTAGTCAGTAATTCAGTTTTACCTGATCCGGGTGGAACGTTAATGACAAGGTTTTTAACTTTTCCAGATATGACTTGATCAATCTTGTCTGCAATATATTCATGATGCCAATTGACTGAAAACTTAAAGCCCATTCGAGGCAAGAAAAAACGCCGTGTAAAGAATAAATGTTCTTTCTCACAGCGTTCTCGTTCTAACTGCATTTCAAGCAGACTAGTATTTACTTTCGAGTTCATCCATTGCCTGCCTTATCTGTTCAGGCGTAGCTACAACATGAGTAACTTGCTCAGGGTTTAAAGGCTGGCCATCTGCGCCAGTTAATTGCGTTTTGCTTGTATTGGTATAAAGCCCACCCATTTCTTTAGCCGCTTGCTCGGCCCATTTCGGAATCAAAACTGGATTGTTTGGGTATTTATCAACTAAACCCTGTAGAAGCTGAAGTCGATAGCGCATGTTGGCAATAGGAATAGCTTCAAGTTCTTGGTTTGCTATACGGCGATACTCAAAGAATTTATCTCGTAATTCCTGACTTAGGTCTTGGCCAATTCTTTTTGTTGGATCGTAAGCCTCACATTGTTGTGGGGTCACATCAATACTAAAAACTTCTTTAACTGAACGGGATGTTTGGGTTGGTGTTTCAAACTCAGCAAGCATCCTAACGATGAACAGTTTCACCTTTTTGGTAATACGTGCCATTTCCACCATTCCATCTAAGTACATCTAAGAAGAATGGCAAAAAAATTTCTAAACCACTCTTAAATAACAAGTTCCACATGCATGGTAAACATCAGCTTTTGCTACCGTTGGACGTTGATTTGCAGCATTAACCATTTCTTGAACTTCCTGATTTGCTCCATAACGGCGAACAACGCCCGTGAACTCTTCAACATCATGACCTTGTATTGTCAACTTGGGCTTACCAGTTTCACGGTTATAGGATGGGATGCCCCATTCATCTTTCTTGTGGGCAATATGATAAAGCTCATGTTCGATCAAAGCACAAAAATCAACATCATTAGCTTGTTTTGCATAGGTTGCATCAATCGTGATTAAGTAATCGGGCATATCATTGAACCATTGATAGAACTGCTCTTCCTGCCGTTCCTTTTTCCACCCACCTGCATTAATCATGATCTTTTCAGCTTGGCCAACGACAAAGCGACCATGTTTCTTAAATCCACCTTTTGCCCACATCACGGCGATCTGTGGATAGTAGAACGCTCCCAGATGTGCATGATCAGGGTTGAATAGCTTATGTTCAGGATTGAGGAAAATAGACTTGATCCATCGCCATAATTCAGGTGCTGGTGCAAAGTTTGGTGTGTCTAAGGCAAAAATCCATTCTGGTGGATATGGACGTTGCTGAATTACAAATCCGACTTCTTTCATAAAATCCACCCATTAAAAAACCCTCCGAAGAGGGCTATTTTAAAAATTAGTTATTATTACAATTTCATAGGTTTTACCAGATGATGAATCTTTGTAGTAATTACCATCAATCTGCGGCATTTCAACTCCACCTACAACAATGCTTTTGGGGAATGGGTAATCATCCCATTTGTTACTCTCTCTAGCCAACTTATGCGCTTGCTGATTTTCTTCGGGAATTTCTATATACACTAGATGTTCCACCCCATCAGAATCCTTAACTATTACTTTTCCATTATTAGACATTTTCATCCCCCTTAGTTATTGGAGATATTTTTATAACACATAACGGCGGCCTTTCAGCCACTTCAATTTTTCTATGGCCAAAAAATATCGCTCATCTTGTTGAGCGATCTCTTCATCAGTTAAACCTTTTGTTGTGCAACTGCCATTGGTTTAGCTTATATACACTTGGTTGCATTCATGAAATGTCAATAAACCCTAATTTTATATACCTGTGAAGCTACCCTCAAAAATATAAAATTCGCCAAATTTATCAAATGTTTTCAATTATTAGACTTGCTACACCATTAGGGTCTTTCCACATTGGCACATGTCCCCAACCTTTTGCCTCAATCCATTTTGTGTGTATAGGTAATTCTTGTTTTATCTGGCAATTTTTACGAGTTAATAACCAATCTTTTGAACCAAAAGCTATTGTTATGGGAATTTTAATATTTTGGCCATCTATAAATCGACCCGCATTTGAAAATGTTCTTTCAAAGTCAGATGCTTTTGAAAAATCATTAATAGAATTAATTGCATCCTCTTGTGAAATTTTTCGACCTCCAATACTTATTGGAACTGCTAAGAAAAGTTCTCTACAAATACCGAATTTCATTAGTTCTCTAGACAGCCATGGCATTTGCTTTATTGCATATCTCAAACTATAAAAAATCGTCTTTACATGAGGTGGTGACTTAAACCATAGCCCAGCTGGAGAAATTGCAACTACTGAACTAGCTAAACCAATGCGAGCCGCCTCTAAAGCCATCCACCCTCCCATTGAATTTCCAACAATGTCTACAGGTTGATCAATCCCCATTTCATGAAGCTGTTCTGACAATGCTTTAACGAGATTTTCAATGGTAGGTTCTATTTTTGAATCAAACTTTGGGCTTTCACCAAATCCAGCAACATCAAATGCAATTACTCGACGCGATTTACTGAGTAAGGGAATAATTGGATTCCATGCTTTATGTGACATACCAATGCCATGCAACAAGATTAGTGGGCGACCAGACCCAACATCTAATTTATTCCACATCATTATTAACCTTATTTTGCAAATATTTAATCCATTAAGTTAAATTTAATGGATTAAATAACTTTAATCTTTGACTCTCACTGAATAATATATTGTTTTTAAAGTCATCATATTTTAACCAATTAAATCTCAGACAACAAAAAAGCCCGCATATGCGAGCTTTCAAATTTTTTCAGGGCAATTACTTTATAAAACGCCCATTTTAGAAATACTTATACGCAAGTGTATACCTTGCTGTCAAGCATAAGATGCTACTTGTTCATCCTGGTTAAATTCAAAATGAAATGATTTAGCTAATCTATTACGGATTTGATTCTCCCATTCAGCGACAATGGATTCACCCAACAACTCATATTTTTGATAGCTTTTGATGTAGGCAGTCTTGGTTAGTGTCAAATGAGCTATGTTAATTTTCTCATTCAATGTATATGGTCGTTTTCCAGATCCTTCACATTTTTCACAAAACTTAGTACCAATTGGGTTTGCATTACCTTCAAAAATTTCTAACTTACCCAAACCTTGGCACGGCGGGCACATTGCTTTTACAAATAAATGACCACGCAAAACAACCTCAGCCACACCTTTGGCCACATTGGTTAAATCACCTTGGCAATTGTTAGGTTTAAAGTTTTTCTTAATCATTTCCTTATGGATCTTGCCAGCAAGAAAGTTTCTAATTCTAAAAAACTCAGTTGATGAAATATTGCCTTTCTTAATTTCTACTTTACCCGGTATATCATCAATACGTTTTTTAACTTCCTTGCCATTAATGATTTTGGTTTCATATATTTTTTTAGATTCAGTAACTACGGCGATCCTTTCAAAATCTACACGTTCAAGTAGTATTTCCGCCCATTTCTTAGCTTGTGGTGGTAATAGCGCAATTTCACCTAACACCACATCTTTTGTAATTTTTCCTTTACCGTTACTTTGAGCAATAGCCAAACGCAACAACTCCAAAAAATCAAACTTCTCAACTAACATATATTGCGCTCCTATTACTTAAACAACTTGCATGTAAACCGAGTTCCATTTACCCAGTAAACATCCTGATCTTTACAAACCTGCACCGTGTTCCATGTTTTTACAGCCACTACAACAATGGCGAAAATGATAAAAGCTATAATTAACAACCAGTCGTTATTTTGCTGTCTCATCGCCTAGACCTCTTTAATGTCAATATTTAAAACCGTTTTCATTAAGTGCTTTTTGTTTCGATAACTGTCTTTCTTTCTCGTTGCTTCCGACTTCACATCTTCGACAATGTATTCACCTGTGATGATGTAGTAAGTGAAATCAGCAAAATAACGTAACGCTGGCTTTGCCCTTTTCTCTCCCTCAAGTTTCGTTTTGGGTGCTAGTTCAAATTTAGTGTGATGTTCCAAACTGAAGATCTCGCCCCTTTGCTGCATCGCTTTAAGCTCGATGTACCGCTTGTGTTCTTTCTTGCTGTCAAAAGTCATCCCGTCCATTTCAACTTTCTGAGCATTAAACTTATTGCGTTTAGCAGCCTTGGGCTTGTCCAACTGCTTTAAGATTTCACGGCGGTACTGATCGATGCTCATTGATGTCATTAAAATTCACCAACCATTTCAATCACTGTTTTGATTGCTTTCAATGTCATGTCTTTATCAACTGGATTCATCAAAAGAGTTTGTATGTGCCAGCATTTCGTTTGATATTTATTAGCCTTTGCCTTGTGAGCCTTGCAATTACGATCCAACTCATCATTAAATAGAAGCAACTCAGCGTGTTCTTGCTGAAGCTGCTCAAGTGTCATGTTCATGTAGTCACTCATCAAAACCACCCTTGAGTGCTTGCTCTAACTCGTCTAATAAGTCAAATATATGCACTCCACCAAAACTCCAGTCATCAATTAGTTTCTGTGCCGCATCCACCCGCTTTTGCAGCTCATCAATTTTGGATTGTTGTTCTTTAAAAGAAATGTAGCTTGTGTTTAGCATGCAACAATAAATCACACATTCATCTTCATCATTATCTGAAATCCAATTTACATCAGGCAGATAAGCATCTTGCTCAGAGTCAAAAGTACAAGAATCCAAACAACGCTGTGCCGAACCCTCGGTAGCAAATTTCAAACTTAAAAAATGTTTCTCAAATTCACTTCTCATCACTTCACCCTCTCATCGTATTTCTTGCAGTTTGGGGATGTGTAATCTTCTGGATAATCTAGGATTTCGCAGTCAATACGATGGCCTGCTGCGATTTCTTCTGGTGTAGCGTGTCTAAAGTTTGACTCATGCGCAAACGAGTATTCTTTTTTGCTCCAATAAGCTCTAATAAATTCGTCGTTGTAGGCTTGAATCTTCATAACCTTGTTTTGACTGCTATTGTTTAAAACCACAGATTCCCCGACTTTAAACATGCTCACCTCCGATTAATCTGTGATTTCTATAGTGAAAGAAAGCAATGCTTGATATGCTCTTTGATCTATCTGATCCTTGTATCTTTCAGCTACGACTTTTATTTGATCTTCTTTTGCCTTCTTGTACGCCATAAAAGCATCAGTAGGCGTAGGGAAAGAACCAAGAAATTTGTTTTTGTTATCAATCTTTAAACAAGACTGGTATTTTTTGTCTCGTGAACTATAGAAAACACCGATTGGATATTTCCCTCTTGACGCCTTGCTATTTGTAATGAGCACATTTATTGCTTTTGGCACAAAACAACAAGTATCTAGTGAATAGTGTTTGCTTCCTTTGCTAATGATGTCTTTATCTAGCTGCCAGCCTTCAGTTAGTGCTTTATCAAATCCTTTGATTTTTGACACATCTTCTAAGAACGCTTTAAGACTCAACCATCTTGGATCTACTGTTGTTCCAATATATGTTGGTTTACGTTCATGACATTTTTGACTATAAGCTCGCTCCAACATGTTCTGCCAAAGCTTGTACTCAGTAGTATGTCTTTTCTCTGCCGCCAACCATGTTGAACGACCTAGATCATTAACACCCACTCCAAATACAAGCCTCGCCTTTTCAACACCGTGCTGCTTTATAAAATTGATCGCGTTCATTAGCCTTGCTCCTTTTTTGAGTTTAGTTTTACGTCTCTTTTCCCAACAAAGTTGTAGTCAAGCCCTTTGAGCACATCACCTTCTACACCAGCTACATACATCAAATCACCTATAAATTTTTGACTTTCCCTGCCGCACAATTCGATTGTTTGCTGATAGCTCGTAATCTCTACCATGTCTCCTACTTTGATTTCATACTCTTCATCAAAGATGCGATTAAGAAATTCATTGACTGATTTAGATGCTAATCGCTCTTGCTCGGTTTCCTCACCACAGCACACAGTCTCAAGATCTTCTTCACTTAATTTAGATAACTCCAATTCGATTGTTTCTAGTAAATTGCTATCAAGTGTTTGTAACCAGTTAAGCAATAATTCGACTTTCTCTGACTCTAGTTCTATGCGGTTAATCATTCCGTTGTCGTACCAAATCTCTTTTGCTGCTTTGACAATGTTGCTGTAATCAACTTCAATCAGTGCTTTTTTTAATTCTGATTCACTGATTTCCGTGCAGCTCGCTTTATCTGACAAACCACAAGCTGCCGCAACAATTTCAACTGAGTTCATATTTTTATTCATCACCCTTCTCCTGCACTGCTCAGCAAGTTCTTTTCACAAGCGCGGCGGTTCATATCCGCCAGATGCATAATTTCAGTTTTAAGTTGATGTTCACCGTTATTCTGAAATGCCTTGATCACTTGGCGAACTACGATAATTTCGTAGTGAGGTCGGCGTTTAATATCTGCTAACCACACCAGATAAAATCTAATATCCGAATTTGTTAGAACGATATTCATGCAGCCGCCCCTTTGGTTTGTTTAAAACCAAGTTCGATCAGGAATGGAATGAATGGTTTTTGTTGTTCAGGATCTGAGATCAATACAGCCATACGCTTAGCTGCATCCATCCAAGACTCACCACTTCGACAAAACGAATCTTTGAACTCAGGATGGAAAACCATTTCTTTTGCAAACTTGTAGAGCTGTTTGTCAGACGCAAACTTAATAACTTCAGGTGTGCTGTTTTCAATTTGAGCTTGTTGGCCAGAATTTTTGTTTTCAGAAAAACGTTGTACTGGTGTTTTCATCTTTGCGTATTTAGCGCGAGCTTTAAGCATCCAGTCAGCAAAGAATCGAACCATGTTTTCATCAGAATGATTTCTCTCTTCATTGAAACTTTTGAAGCTAGATAATTCACGATCAAACCATGCAGCTTCAAAAATCTCGCTGGTATCGATTGAGTGATCGATAGAACAAATTTCTAATTTCAAATTTTCCAAAACAAACCACGTATTATTTTTATTTTGATAGTTGTTTTTGATAGTTGTATTTTGTGGGTTAAAATTCTTTACCACTTGCGGTAAAAATTCTTTACCACCTGTGGTTAAAATTTTTAACCAGTTGCCATTTGAAGTGGTAAAAATATTTAACCACTTGGTAGAGTTATCCACATCCTTAAGGTGGTTAAAATTTTTAACCACTACAGATTTATTTGAAGCAGTTTTTAATACAAAACTCACTCGATTTGAGCTTATTTTTTCTCCATAACCAAAGTGGTTAAAATTCTTTACCGTCTCTTTTTTGAACAAAACCAGTGCTTTTACCAGTACCTTTTTTGATGGAAATTTAACCCACTCACCAAGATTATAATTGTCTACTGGTGAATACACATTGCCATATTTAGACTGGTGGTGTTTCTTGATTAAGCCTACCTCCTCTAATTCGTTAAGGCATTTAGAAACTGTTGGGCGACTTTTCTTTGATAGCTTCTCAAGCTGACGTAAAGAAAGTGCATCGCTCTCTTTAGTCCAGCCACGTGTTTTTCTGACGATCAGTAAATAGATTTTTACTGATGCATCACTTAGCTTATTCATAGCATCATCAACAAATGCGTTGGCGATCATGAATGAATTAGGTACAAATTTACTCAAGACTCACCATCCTTGGTTAAGTTAATAAACCGTCCAAAAATTATGATCTTTCCAGCACGATGCAAACTTGTAATAACAAGCGAAGCATCGCCGTAACTCATGCCGTGCGCACGGCTTAAAGCCTCTACAAACTCATCCTTAGTTATAGCGGCATTCGCTTCATCACGATTGATTTTACGCAAATTAGCCTTACGAATTTCTAAGAAATCGCTTAGTATTTTGAGCGATGGATCGTACCAAGACTGAATAGCTTGAATTTGTTTATGCTCTGGCAATTTTGCAGAAGTATTCATGACACCTCCTTTTGAGCTGCAAATGCATTACTCAAGTGGATCTGCACATCATTGGAAATGGTTTTACATTTTGGAGAAATGTTGTTTTCTATATGCTGGTCATCACCAAAAGTGGTTAATGCTGGCAAACGGCGTTGATTTATAAACTCTGCAACAGTCGCGTGACGAATCAAATGATTAAGCGCAAAGCTGTTATTCCCATTGAGTAACACGCCATTTTTCTGCACTTGAGTTACAGTCATCAAATGATTTGGTTTAGATTCATCAATAAAAACAACAGTGTCACCTTCTACAAAATCACTGTTGTTCACTTGAAGCTGTTTTGGTATATTTGTCATGTTCATTTCCTATAGTTATGAATGCCTAAGCCTGATCTGATACATCAGGCTTTTTCTTTGCTTGAATCCCCGTAAATCCCGTCAAATCCCTCCGAAAAACTAACCTCAGTTGAGATTTCCCTTACTAAAGCTCCTAATCCCAAGCGCTCAAATGATTTTGCTTGTAGATTAAGTACATGCCACTCACCTACGATTTCTTTCTCAAGAAGAAACGCAAGGTATTGAGCTAGGTCTTTACCTTTAATTTCAGCCAGAACTTTTGCTCGTTCATGGATTTCAGGAGATAAACGCACATGCGTAGATTTTTTATCCAAACTCATACTGTCACCTGTTGTTCTGAGGTTTTACCCAAAAAGAAATTAAACAATCCCTCATGAGTTAGTTTTTTATTGCTGGCATCAACCATCTTTTGAATGGTTTCCATGCTTGGTTTTTTTCGACCGTGGATTAGATGAGATTCCATGTATCTATAAGAAATGCTTGCTGTTTCGCAAAATTGGATACGTTCACTTTTCTCTAGTCCACGCCAAAATTCATAAAGCGTAAGCATAAGTACACCTTTCAGGTAAATTAAATATAAATATACCTACAAGGTAAATAAAAAACAACCTGACAGGGTATTTATTTTTTCTACCCCATAGGTAAATTATTAATTAATGTTGTATAGGTAGATTTGATTGTGACTGAATTACAAACAATTCATGAGATAAGGCTGAGTAATGCTAGAAAACTTATGGAAGACTCAGGTTTGGATCGTACAGAGTTTGCTGAAAAAATTCAGATGTCCTATAACTTGCTTAGTCAATATATTGGGAAAAATCCAACTAAAAACATAGGTGATGAAACAGCAGAAAAAATAGAGCAGGCCTTTAATAAACCCAAGGGTTTTTTGGATCAATCGCAAGACAACCTATCAAAAAGCCTACCTGATCATTATATACCGCCTATCATTCATGATGGCTTGCCTGCCAGCAAACAAACACCTGTTATCTCTTGGGTGCAAGCTGGTGACTTTACCCCTGTTGTCTCGGCCGATATGTCGCATGTGATTGAATGGATTCCTTACAATCCAAGGGCTGGGCAATACGGTTTTGGTTTAATTGTGAAAGGTGCATCAATGGAACCTACTTTTAAACCAGAAGATCGCATCTATGTTAATCCAACATTCCAGCTCGATGAGCTAAATACTGGTGATCTGGTAGTTATGGCGTGTGATGGTGATAGCGAGGCAACATTTAAAGAGCTAGTAGTCGAGGATGGTGACTATTATTTGCGCCCACTCAACCCTAACTGGCATAAGCAAATCATACCAATTGATTGTAATTGCAGACTGGTTGGCAAGGTCGTGGGTAGGTACACAATATTTTAACTGTAAACCTAGGGATATTACTCATGATCGCAACACTCAATAAATCCAAAACCGCCTTATCTATTAACAAACAAGAATTTAAAGCAGCATTAGGAAAAATTGGCGATGGTATTGATAAACAAATAGCATCACTTAAAAAAGCCAAGCAAAGCTATGACGCTGCGGAAATGGCACGCGAGGTCATTAATGAAGCAAATATCTTTGAAGCCATAATCGAGGGATTTAACGAAGCCGAAAGCACCAATCTAAAGCTTGCAGATATAAGCAATTTAGATCAGGCGCAAGGTTGGATTGATGAGTTTTTAGAAAAATACGGTGCTTAAATAATTAAAACTGTGACCCGACACAGTCCTTTGCATCGGGTGGAGAAGAAAATGACAATAAGTTTTAAATATGTTCCGATCTTACAAACCAAGCAAAATGAGTACGCTGCTTTAAGTGAGTTACAGGCTAATATTAAACAATATGTAAAACCTCTTTTTAGCTTAACTAATTCAGAAAAAGAAAGAAGAGCACAGGTTTTGCCAAAACAGATTTTAGATAGATGGGGTAATTTACCATGCTATATAGATTTAGATACGAGCAGAGACTTTCTCATAGAGAATCAATATTATGCAAATTGGATTTTTGACAAACTATATAATTTAAACCTATCAAGTATTGATGCTGTGGTATCTCTAAGCTCCTCCAGCGCTATGTTTAATGCTGTAAATAACGCTATTATAAATTTTGGAGTTGGATTAGCCTTTAGAATTGATATTACAGAAATTGGACTAGATACACTTCAAAAAATAAATAATTTATTAAATTTTTTTAATTTAACACCAAGCGATGTTGATCTCATTATCGATTATGGTGAAAACATTCAGTCAAGCAGTTTTTTGCAATTTCAATCAATTCAATTGGTGCTTAATCATTTAACATCGGGAATTGTTTTTAAAAACATAATTGTTGCATCTAGCTCAATGCCAAAAGAACTTCCAAGAGATGATTATAACCCGCACGGTTTTATTCCTAGAATTGAATGGCAAGCTTTCGTATTAAATACAAACACACATACCTCCATACCTTATATTTTTTCAGATTATGCAAGTGTGCACCCTGAAGAATTTGAATCAGATGGGCCAGTTAAGCCAAATGCCAAAATTAAATATACCCTAGACGATAATTACATGATGGTGGTTAGGTATCAAGCTCATGTACATGCTGATGGTTTTGAACAATATCATGACATGGCAACACATTTAATTAATTCTGGATATTATTATGGTCATACATTCTCCAGTGGAGATCAATACATTTACGATTGCTCAGCTCGCAGTGTTGGTCCTGGTAATTTTGGAACTTGGGTAAAAGTAAGTGTAAATCATCATATAACAGTTGTTATAAATCAAATCGCCACTTTGAGCGGGATTTCAGTATAGATCTAGTATGGTTTCTGATTTCATCTAAAGCAAAGTTATCTATCACAAGCTGGTAGATATCTTTCTTTTTTAGTTTTTTTATGCGCCAATCAACATTTATTTTTAGTGATAGCAACCCCATAATTTCATCTTTCCAAACCAACTTTAACAACTCATGTGGGTCAATATTTTTATTTTTTTTATTCTTTCTTTCTGTTGTTAAATGAACCGCCCCTTTCTTACCCATCACCGCAATCTTTACCCCCCACCACTCAGGAACCAAGGCTATTGCTTCTTTAGAGTGTTTTTCACCAACAACAAGCGTTACTTTGTCCATCACCAAAGAATAACATTCAGCTTGTTTTGGGAGTCTATCCAGAGTATCAGAATCGCTTTTTAGTTCATAACCGTGGATTTCACCATTAATAACAGCGATGTCAACTCTATTACGTCCGTAGTTTAATCCTAATTCATCTATAACCAATGTGGATGGATCATTAATATGGTCTTTTAAAACTTTGTTTTTAACTGCTTGACGAACATCTCTATCAAGCATTTTGTTTATAGCCATACAACAACTCCCTACCAGTACATCTTTAATATGGTGCAGATGTAAAGTTTTTGGATTATATGCAAAAACCTCAATAACATTCAATCCCAACCCACCCAGTGTGGGTTTTCTTTTGTCTATTTAAAAATATTTTACCTTAAAAGTAAAAATTATTTTTCTAAATTTTACCCAACAGGTATTTACAATAATTTACCTCACAGGTATATTTACCTCATACACAGCAAAAAGCCCTGCGGACTCTCACATCAAACAGGGCTTCTCACTTCACATGAGGTCATTATGGAACAAAACGTTTTAAATCACAACCGCAGCTACACGCTAGGCAAGTCTTTTCTTGTTGGTTCTGTAGTTTCTGCATTCACTTTGTGCGGCTTAACTGGTGCTTATGCCCTAGTAACAAAGCCAATCCAACCTGCACCTGTTTACTCTTTTGCCAATACAAATTCTATGTACGGCGTGATGTCAGTAAAAATCACATCTGGTACGACTGGCGAAGCGATCGTAAATCTAAACGGCTATCACGTATTCACAAGCTTTGATTTTGAATTAGAGCCTGACTATAACGGTCAGTTGGGTAGCGATACCAAAGCAATATTCATAAAAAACTTAGCTGTAGACCGTGTTTTATTGGCTAACGGCGGCTTTTATAACGATTTCACCAATGCTGATGACATCAGAAATATGATTTCTGTAATCACTGCTCATATCGAAAAAAATAAGATGGTTGAGGTGAACTCATGAGCACTCGATACACTACACCATTCCGCGAGTTCATTACTCGCGATGATTCTGGTCGCTATCATGTTCGACTTGGACCACAAACATTCTCAACCAACTACAAGTTGACTGACATCCGTCTTGAATCAGAGAACGGCGGCACACCAGTAGATCCTGAATATTTGAAAGCTAGACCTTGGATTGCTCGCAATTTACAGCAAGAAGTTGGTGATCAACGCAAAAAAGAACGTGAAGTAATGTATGCGAAAGACTGCTTTCAGCGCACGCCATATAGTAAGAATCAGCGTATTGCATACCACAATTCAAACTCAAATAAGGGGTTGTAATCATGGCTTTAAATATAATTACACCTACTCAAGTTATCCCGGTAAATGCAATCAAAGTTTACTACTACGGCGATCCGGGCATGTACAAAACAACACTAGGTATGACTGCTGATAAGCCACTAATTATTGATGCAGACCAAGGTGCATATCGAACCGGTGGAAATCGTCGCGGTGATGTTGTTGTGGCTAAAACTTGGATGGATATTTCAAATATCACTGAAGAGGATCTAGGACCATATAACACAGTTGTTTTTGACACTATTGGTCGCGTGTTAGATCTAATCAAAACGCATTTAGCAAATAACAGCAAAAACACTAAAAGTGATGGCTCATTAAAATTAAACGTCCAAGGTGTAGCTAATAACATGTTTAGCTTGTTTGTTAATAAGTTAATTGGCTATGGCAAAGATGTAGTTTTTATCGCTCATGCTACGGAAGATAAGAACGACACTTTAACTTTGGTGCGCCCAGATCTAGGCGGTAAAAATCGACAAGAAATATATCGTCTTGCTGATGCAATGGCATATTTAGCTGAAGAGACGGACTCACGCGGTAACTCTAATAAAGTTCTAAAATTTAGAGCTGGTGAGGGATTCCATACCAAGGATTCTGGCAACCTTGGAAATGTAATCGTTCCCGATTTAACTAAAACAGAAAATAATAATTTTCTAGCATCATTAATTCAGCAGACTAAAAATCATTTAAACACGCTTACCCCAGAACAAAAGCAAGCAATGCAATTACAACAAGACTGGGAGCAATGGATTAAGTCTTGTGATGAGTCTCAATTTGCAAGTGAGTTCAATACTTTGTTTGAAAGCCTTAATAGAGAACACCCATACCACAAATCAATGTGGGAATACATGAAAGAGGTTGCTTTAAATCATGGGTTAGCTTTTAACACAGATACTAAACGTTGGTTTGAGCCTGAAAGCTCCCCTAATTTTATTGATGTTGGTCAGCGTGATTCATTACAAGCTTTCATTGATGAGCGAGGCTTAGATGTAAAAACAGTATGTGAGCATTTAGGTATAGATGCTTTGACTCAAATTGAATCTTCAAAACTCGAAGCTGTAAAACAAGAAATCGACAACTTGGCAAAACAGGAAATGCATGCATGAGCGCAATAATTTTAGATACTGAAACTCATGATATGAACGGCTATCCAATCGAGATAGCCCATGTTCCTGTCAATTTTAGAAACGGTGAATTGGCTGTTGATAAAGATGCTTGTTTTGATGAGTACTTTTCTTGTCCTCAACCTATCAGCTACGGCGCTATGGCTGTGCATCACATTCTTGAGTCTGATATCGCTGGCAAACCAAGTTACGAAACTTTCCGTTTGCCTGAGGGTGTTGAATACATCATTGGCCACAATGTTGATTACGACATTCAAGCTATCAAACTTGCAGATAAATCTATAAATGCAAAAGCGATTTGCACCTTGGCTCTATCTCGCATGGTATGGCCAGATGATGCTCACAACCTATCAGCATTGATCTACAAGTTCACCAATGGGTCTGTCAAAGCAAGAGAGTCTATTCGCAACGCTCATAATGCTAAACAAGATGTACTTCTTACTGCTGTGCTCTTAAAGCAGATCTGCAAAGTACTTGGCGTTAAAGATTTTCAGTCTCTCTACTTGTTTTCAGAACAAGCTCGCATCCCAACACATCTGACTTTTGGCAAGCATAAAGGCGCATTAATTAAAGACATCCCTGCTGATTACATTGGGTGGTTGCTCAAACAATCAGATCTTGACCCATATTTGAAAAAAGCTCTATTAAAAGGATAAGAACATGAACAATATTTTAAATGCACAAGAAGCTTTTGCAGCACTCCAAAAAGGCAAAACAGTTCTATGTCGCTATGCTGGTAATGGCAATCTTCACGCTGATAAAAATTTCAGTACATTGGATCAGATGCCAGCGACGGTTTTTGTTTTACCGAATTATGAATTTTGTGTTCAAGTTGAAATGTTGGAATTGGCTGGTATTAAGTTTACCAAGCCTTTAACAATTGATGAGATTGAGCAAGGACAAGATGTATTTTTAATCCAACCCCATGCTGTGATTCTTCAATATAAATTCAACGAAAATATTGATGAATTAGTCGATGGCATTCATGGTGGATTTGTTCAGCGTGATTTTGAAAATGCTCAACTACAATATAAAGCATTCTGTGAAGCAGTTGGTGGCACACCTATTCAGGTAAATTTAGAACTCGCAGAGCAACCGAAAAAGAAGCGTGGTCGAAAATCAACAGAACAAAATGAAACTAGTGAAAGCAAACAGCAAACTAATGATGACACTTCATTAGATGATATTCTTGGACCTATTGGCATACAAAGCCCTAGTCCAAATACAGCAGATCCTGAGCTTTCAATTCTGTGTGATGCATTCATTACTGAAATTGATGCCGCTGTTTCTGATCAAGACTTGAAAGCTATTCGCACACGGATTAATTCAAACGGCGATTTAACAGAAGTTGAAAGCGCAGAACTGGAAACACGTATCAATCTAAAAAGTGCTTCATTTGAAAAAGAACAATCACTCGTTCCTTTTGAAAATATTGCCGCTGCGGCTGTAGCACAAGCTAAAAAAGTTGATGAAGAGACTCAAGAACGTGAGTGGACTCGATTCCATAATGACAAACCATATTTAGACCTTGGCAATAAATCTCAATACGAAATTGAATATGCTGATCTATCTGCAGTCGTAATTCATGCCCAGTCATCAGATGAAGCAAATAGTGTTGTAGAAAAGACACATCACTGGACAACTGATCAACGCAATCCCCTTCTTTCATTAATCAGTAAAAGACTTTGTGAACTTCAGGAGCAATCAAAAGTTCAACCTAAAGAACCACCATCTTTAATGGTCCAAATTCAAAATGCACCTGATCTCACAACTTTAGATGCTTTAGAGATCGATGTGTCTGCCCGCCATCCTGACATACAACCACGTTTGATGGGATATGTAAAAAAACGCCGCTTTGAGCTTGAACAAATAGAAAGCGCTTCAAGTGATGGTGGCCATGCATCATGAAATTCAAATACTCAACTATTACCCGAACACTTGAAGTGTTCGGGGGCAAGATGACACACATCTTTGAAAACGTCGGTATCGGTGAGATTGACGACCTCATTATTAATGCGAAATTTAAAGAAGCAAACTGGAGGTGGCGTAAATGATTGGAACTAAAATCAAACCCGACTACTCAGATAAAATTGCTGAATTTGTAAAAAATGGCGGTGAAATCAAACAAGCTGTAAATACAAATAAAGCTGAGTTTAATTACTGCAATGCGGATACGGTCTTGCAAAGCAATGAGCGCCCTAACAGTCATCAAAACCATATTTTGCGTACACGTGCTGAAAAGCAAGGCTTGAAAAGCTATAAGCCAGTTGCGCCATGTAAGTCGTGCGGCACTTCCGAGCGATCTGTAAAGTCAAATATCTGTCTTGAGTGTGACAGACGTAGAGCAAGGGCTAAAACAGGTTTGAGTCTTAAAAATTTGGAAGCAGTTGGACATTACTTGCTTGCCAAAAGTGAAGTGGTCGAGTTCACCAGTGGCGGTCACAAGTATATTTTAAAAGTTGAGGTGGCGTGATGGATTTGCAGAAAATTAAAGAATTGGCTTTAGCAAATGGCTTTAAGTTGAAAGAGCAAGCAGACGGAAGCATGGATTTAAATGCTTATGTTTATGATTTTGCAAATGCTATTGAGCAAGCAGCCAAAGCCCATGAAGCCAAAAAGATTGAAGGTTGCGTGGTGGATATTCAGAAAGAAAGAGAAGCGTTTGATGAGTGGCACTACAATCAATATTTGCTTGAGAACCCAAATATAGATATTTCCAACGCTAAGTATATTTATGATTATGCACATAAAAATGTACTTGTGTGTCAGCTCAGGGAGTCGCATTTCACTGCATGGCAAGCAGCCAAAGCCCAAGCGGTTCCAGAGGGGTTTGTTTTGATGCCAATGGTACCGAGTGAGCGCATGATTAACGCTGTGCGCCAGTGCTACGAGGGTGAAGCCTTTCTACCATATAGCTTGTATGACGCTTATGTGAAGCAAGCCATGATCGAAGCACAGGAGCCATCAAATAATGTAACCCCTGAGTTAGTCAATAATGCTGTGACCTATGTTATTGAACTTCAAGGCTACGAAGCCATTGAATACGCAAGAGCTACCTTGAATAAAAAAGGGTATAAAACGTGGGACTACACGGACAAAGACAGCATTGACGATACTGACATTTATGTATTGTGCGTATGCCCGTCAACTCCAAATGACTCAGCACTTGTTAAAGGTACGTTTAAAGGCATCCATCAATGGAAATTTACTTACATTCAGTCTGATCTTGAATCATGTCCTGACGCACAGGAGCCAGCCAATGACTGAAATTCAACAAACGAACATTGCTGTGGCCAACTACATCATTGATGAGCTGTACAAGGACAAGCCTTTTAATCTAGTTTTGAATGCGGGTGAAACTGGCGCTTTATACCACATTGCGAGTGAGTCACATCACTTGCATAGTGACTTTGTGCAAAAACTGGAAGCAACATTAAAACAGCGTGTAAATAATGGTACTGGAATTATTTTGGAAGTGAGTAATTCAAACGCTGATCTTTATTATCACGTGCTGTCCATTTATGTCGAAAAGCATCAAAAGCTTGAAAACTGCATCGACCAATTCATTGCAAGCGGTGGATTTGATAAGGCTTTTAATAGTGTGTTTGGTCGGTCTGATGATGCTGTGAATGCAGTAAGGGGTGGGAAATGATTGACTTTATGGGCGATGTTGAACGTCAGTATGAGCACTATTGTGATCTTGCTGAAGAATACGGCTTTATTGATCTTAATGCTAAGAAAAACGGTTTTAGATCCACAACAAAATCAAGTGAATTTAATGCAGGATGGATTGCTTGGACTGGTGCAGTAGCTTGGTGTCGTGATGAATTTTTTGAACTTAAAGCAAGAATTGCTGAATTAGAAGCAAAAGCGGATACGGAGGGGTGAATGAGAACTACAGCAGAACTTGATTTGCTTGAGCAGATTTACACTGAAATGCAAGAGCTAAAAAGGCGCATGGAAAATAACCAAGAAAGGCGTATTGGTCGCCAAGAGTTTGCTCACATGCTAAACATCGAACCCGAAACACTGGATGCTCGAATTAGAGAGGGCCGATACCAGAAGCCACACAAAGATGGTCGCAAAAGTTTTTGGCTTCTATCTTATGTTCAGGCAGTAGTCACAAACATATCGGAATCTGATACAGTAGCCGCTTAACAAGCGGCTTTGTTTTATTTCGCAATTCATTAAATGAGTATGAATGTGAGTATGAAATAAGTAAATGAAAACAATTTTTAATAAATTCAAAAGGTTGAATTAAAAATGCTTCTGATGATCGACAACTATGACTCATTTACTTACAACATCGTCCAGTATTTTGGCGAGTTGAACCAAGAAGTAAAAGTCGTTCGTAATGATCAAGTGACATTAGAGGACATTGAACGATGGCAGCCAAAATACTTGGTTATAGGTCCAGGTCCTTGCTCACCAAGTGAAGCAGGAATTTCTATTCCTGCAATTAACCATTTTGCGGGTAAAATTCCTTTATTGGGTGTCTGTCTTGGGCATCAAGCGATTGGGCAGGCATTTGGTGGCAAAATTATCCGTGCTAAAACGGTTATGCATGGTCGTTTATCTGATATGCATCACAGTGACAAAGGAATTTTTAGTCATTTACCATCCCCGTTTGCTGCTACACGTTACCACTCATTGGTAATTGAGCAAGAAACGTTGCCAGATTGTCTTGAAGTGACCTGCTGGACGAACCAAACAGATGGCACAATTGAAGAAATTATGGGTGTGAAACATAAAACACTTCCTGTTGAAGGCGTTCAGTTCCATCCCGAATCTATTTTGAGCGAACATGGTCATCAAATTTTTAAGAATTTTTTAGAGATTTATGCATAAATGAACATCCAACAGGCTCTTAATCACATTACCAAAAACATTCATCTTACCCAGCCACAAATGGAAGATGTCATGCGTAGCATTATGCAGGGCGAAGCAACTGATGCACAAATCGGTGCGCTGATGATGGGCTTGCGCATGAAAGGTGAAAGTATTGATGAAATCACTGCAGCAGCACGCATTATGCGTGAGTTTGCAATTAAGATTGATGTGAGTGATATTCCTCACTTGGTCGATATTGTCGGCACAGGTGGAGATGGTCAGAATTTATTTAACGTCTCTACAGCTTCAAGTTTCGTTATCGCTGCTGCTGGTGCAACGATTGCCAAACATGGTAACCGTGGCGTGTCGAGTAAGTCAGGTTCATCCGATGTACTCGAACAAATGGGAATTCAGCTTGATTTAGATATGCAACAAACCGAACGCTGCATCCGTGAAATGGGTGTAGGTTTCCTATTTGCACCAAATCATCATAAAGCCATGCGTTATGCAGTTGCACCTCGTCGTGAGCTAGGTATTCGTAGTTTTTTCAATCTACTTGGCCCATTAACCAATCCTGCTGGGGTCAATCGTTTTGTGATTGGGGTATTTTCAGATGAGTTATGCCGCCCCATTGCTGAGGTTTTAAAACAGCTTGGTGCAGTACATGTGATGGTGGTGCACTCCAAAGATGGTCTGGATGAAATCAGTCTGGCCGCACCAACCACAGTCGCTGAACTCAAAGATGGTGAAATCACCGAGTGGACGATTACTCCAGATGAAGTTGGAATTCCATCACAGACACTGACGGGTTTGGTTGTGAACAGTTCAGAAGAAAGCTTGCAGTTGATTAAGGATGCTTTGGGCCGTAACAAATCAGAAATTGGTGAAAAAGCAGCAAATATGATTGCACTGAATGCAGGTGCAGGTATTTATGTTTCAGGTATCACCAAGACCTACAAACAAGCAGTTGAGTTAGCTCAGGATATTCTTTACGGCGGTCAAGCCTTAGAAAAAATGAGTATTTTGGCTGAATTCACCAAGACATTGAAACAATACCAAGCAGACTAAGGACTTCTCATGATCGATATTCAAAATACCATTTTAGGTAAAATTGTTGACCGCAAACATGAGGAGCTTGCAACACGTTTAAAACAACGTAGCTTACACGATGTTGAACAGTGGGCAAAAGAAGCAACTCCAGTGCGTGGTTTTGCGAATGCTTTACAGCATAAACGCCCTGCTGTGATTGCTGAAATTAAAAAAGCATCACCATCTAAAGGCATCATTCGTGCAGACTTTAATCCTGCGGAAATTGCACAGCAATATGAGCAAGCAGGCGCAGCATGTCTCTCTGTCTTAACTGATGTGGATTTCTTCCAAGGTGCTGATGAAAATATTGTGATTGCACGTAATCATTGTGCTCTACCAGCTTTGCGTAAGGACTTCTTGGTTGATCCTTATAACGTGGTTGAAGCACGTGCCTTACATGCAGATTGTATTTTATTAATCGTGGCATGTTTATCAGATCAACAACTTGAAGAAATGTCAAAAACTGCATTTGAGCATCAACTTGATGTGTTGGTTGAAGTGCATGATGAATATGAATTGGAACGTGCGTTAAAGCTTTCTGAGCAATGTATTTTGGGTGTCAACAACCGTAATCTTAAAACCTTTGATGTCGATTTAAATACTTCATTGCGTTTAAAGAAATTATTGCCTGCTTCTCGTGTTTTAGTCACTGAAAGTGGTATCGCCACACCTGCTGATGTAGAAATGATGCAAGCCAATGATATTCATACTTTCCTTGTCGGTGAAAGCTTTATGAAACAGCCTCGCCCAGATCAAGCGTTTACTGAGTTGTTTGGAAAGCCTGAACAGGTTTAAATTTATGAGGTTCAAGGTAAAATTTTGCCTTGAACCTTTTAAATGATGCTAGAACTAAATATAAGTTCTTAATAAAGAATAAAAATTAGAGTTAGACAATACCAATAGATTAATCAACGATTAAAGACTGATGAAAAAACATGAGTAATTTTTTATTAATTCTAGGGCTGATCTTTTTAGTTGGCTTTCCAATTTATAGTCATCTCTATTGCTATCAAAAAATTCAGAAGCTCAAAGATCCAAGAGTCTTTTATTTCTTTAGTTTAATTCCTGGAGTCATCTTTATTAGCAGTGGAATGTACTTTTCCCCTGTAGATACATTTATTAAATCTGAAGAATGCGGTGTAGTAGAACAATATAAAACTTTTCAGAAACGGAAAGGTCACTTCGAGCGCCTTGCAATTGTGATGGATCAATCTGGTTATATTCGTTATTTTGACTTCGATGAAACTTTACCCCGTGTTCAAGCTAACCAACATATTTGCTTTGAACTGTACGACCGTTTTAAAAATAAAGGCTTAAACCAATCACGAATTATAAGGATTCTAACTCCCTCTTAATAAATGAAAAATTACAAACATAGCTTCCGTAGATAATGGATAAAGAAACTAAATCAATTTATCCCATCTATACTTTGAAGCATTTATCGTAACTTTAAAGCTCATATCGCTCCATGAATGCAATTTAGTTCAAATCATCACGGTTTCAGACTATAATTTTACATCTCTCGTATCTTGCCTATTTTTCTAAACTTATGAGTAAACATGATTCATCGCTTTCTAAAGATCAGTTTAACTTACTGAAAGCCTTTAAAAAGCAAATCTCTAATCCTCAAGCAAGTGCTATTGCAAAACAAGCAGAGTCACAAAAAGCTCCAGCCATTGTAGAAGAGTTGGAAGATACTGAGCTTTTTAAAAAAGCCCTGCTTGGGGTAAAACCAATAGACAATCAAAATATTGCCGACACCAAAGTCACACGTCGCAAAAAAGTTGATGCCCAAACCTTGGCAAAACGTGCTGCGGCAGAAGGTGGTGCAGAGCAAGAGCTTACAGAAATTTCGGATACTCAAGCGATCTTAAATCCAGTGGCAAGCCAAGCGACTTTAAGCTATCGAATTGCAACTTTGCAGCACAAAGTATTTGAAGACTTAAAAGCAGGTAAAACTCGTTGGTTTGAAGCAGTCGATTTACATGGTTGTACCGTTGAACAAGCCCGAGCAGCCGTTCTACAAATCATTCAAATGGCAAAAGATGAAAATCAAAATGTCATCAAAATTGTTCACGGTAAAGGACCTGAGGGCATTTTAAAAACCTATGTCAATGGCTGGCTTAGACAACATCGTGATGTACTTGCATTTGTCAGCGCACCTGAAAATCAAGGGGGTACGGGTGCTGTTTTAGTGCTCTTAAAACGTGCAGAAAAGAACCCAAAGCACAAACAATAATCGGCATTTGGTTCAAAATTAAGTTTTTGAGTCGTTTTCTGATACAATTCCCGTTTTGTTCAACCCACCTAAGTGAACATTGTTATGTCTATGCAGCAATCGTACGCAAATATTTTAACTGCCGTTGGCGAAGATCTAAATCGCCCAGGCTTAAAAGATACGCCTATGCGTGCGGCTAAAGCTTTTTCTTTTTTAACTTCTGGTTATAGCAAAACCCTTGAAGAAGTTACAAATAGTGCGGTTTTCCCATCCGATAACCATGAAATGGTATTGGTCAAAAATATCGAGTTTTATTCACTTTGTGAACATCACCTTCTCCCTTTTTATGGTCGTGTCCATATTGCTTATTTACCCGAAGGTCAAGTTTTAGGTCTTTCTAAATTTGCGCGTATTACTGAAATGTTTGCACGTCGTTTGCAGATTCAAGAAAACTTGACTCAACAAATTGCAGAAGCGGTTGCGGAAGTAACTCAAGCACGTGGTGTGGCTGTAGTAATCGATTCTGCTCATATGTGTATGATGATGCGTGGTGTTGGCAAGCAAGAATCAACCACACGTACAGTTTCTTTTGTTGGTGACTTTAAAACTGACAAAGATGCACGTCGTGAGTTTTTAAGTGCCGTTCCTGAAAGTTATTGATCTGAGTATCTACCATGTCATCCATTTATCTTGCTGGTCAGGGGCAACTTTCTCAGGGCGAAGCGACTATTGACTACCCTCGTCCTGATCGCTTGGTTAAAGGCAACCCAGAACGCCTGACTTATAGCTTGTATGAACATCCACACATGAGCTGTGGAATTTGGCAATGTGAAGTGGGTGCATGGAATATTCAGTTTGCTGACAATAAACAAGAGTTTTTTCAAATCATTGAAGGTATTGTTCGTATCCACGATGAAAAAACCAATTCTTTTATTGAAGTGAATGCTGGAAATGCAGGGATTATCCCACCCTCATTTGTCGGTACATTTGAAGTCATTGAAGCGGTTAAAAAATACTACGTCATCGTTGAAGTCTAGATACTGGAAATTAACCTGCTCCTAGTGATATCTTATCTAAAAAAACAGAACATAGCCTAAACCTACTTTATTCCAGTCTTTATGATCTTGTTGTTCAAAATCCCAATTCAGACGCAGAGCATGATTTGTATTCAGACTATATTGTAGCTGTGTACCGACTCTTAAATTCCACTGGTTCTGATCTTGCCAATACGGCAGTTCAACTTGCACCACACTATTAATATTATCAGACCATACGTTCATACACCCTACAGTCGGCCCAGCTCCAACGCGCCAACCTTTATCTAATTTTTTTCCACCTTGAATATGGCTTTGTAGTTGGGCATAACACAGATGTCGACGATCATAATCTGCCACGCTATAACCAACTTGCATATTTAGATTCATCACGCCATGTTGCACATCTTCACTGAACTTCCCATTTTCAATTGCTTCCTGTTTCCAACCGAGATTAAATCCCCAAGTTAACGGCGATTTAAAAGGTTGAACTGGATTATAAGAATTCACCGATAATAGATCTAAATGTTCGAGCTTGAGCTTGTCATCACGATATTGCAGACTACCATCTAAAAACAGTAATTGTGTGCCTGTGCGATAACCTCCTTGTAGATCAATCAAATCGTGATAGGTCTGACGATGACCCAGCTCCACAAACTTTTGTCCTTGCACATCACCCACATTCACTGAAAAATTACGTGCATGATGCCCTTCTACAGGCTGCATTTTTGGACGCTCTGGTTGTTGACGTTGCTTTTCAACTTGAATTTGACTTCTTTCAGCAAGAAGCTGCCTTAATTTTGGCTGAGCAATATTGGCATCAACTTGATGGCTGATATATTGTAGATATAAGTCATCGTAAGCCATTTCTAAAATCTTGGCCTGATCTTGCTGACTATATGTTTTTAGCGTGGATTGAACTTGATCAGTTTCAATAAAAGCAATTTGATGGGCAACTTTAGCCAAATCTGTACCATGTTGTTTGGCTTGCGAAAGTAGTTGAGTTTCCAATGCAGGACGATAGACCACTTCTTTAACTAAAGCTTGCTGATCAACAGCCTTTAAGGTTTCGATTGGAATTGCAGCGTAACTAAACTGCTGTTTTAGGTTTAAATCGGGACGTACTAAATCAATTAGGCCTAATAAACGATAAGCACAATTATCACTGACGAAATAATAGGGAAAACTCACGTGCTGCATTTCCCAAATATGTTCAACCAAAAAACGAGTTTCTTCAGGTGTTAAATTTAGCTCATATTCCCATAGATCACGGCTTTCAAAATCGCCATACTCTTTTACTTTACGATAATACGGCATTATTGAATATTCACCGGGATACTGTCCTGTTAAACCTTTCCATGCATAAGACCAGTTATCATCACCTTTCACTGTGGCCGCATAATTTACTGCATAGGAAACCAAATTGAGTTGTTTCTGATCTTTAGGGTCTAAACGTAGCAAAGTATGCCCAAACATCGAACTCGGATTGCCCATAAAGTCAGTGGCATAAATCAAAGTGGCTTTATGCGGCTTGATTTGATTGATCCAATCATTAAATTCAACGCAATTTACTTTTGGAAGTTGTTGTACATCAATATTGAGTTGCTGCATCAACCAACGACTACGTGCAGGAAACTTACAACGGATGGATTGGTTATCTGGGGCTTCACGAAACAAGGCTTCAATATCTGCTTGTAATTCGCTATTTAAATTTGTTTTTCCATCTGTGGCATAAAAATAACCAGCATAAGTGACTTCACTGTTTTGTTTTTGATCGGCATACATCAAGCGTTGCCATGTGGTTTTCTGATCTAATTGTTTTTGTTGAGCAAGGTCTAAATACTTTTGTAAATTAGATTCAACCGAGGCATATGTAAAATGACATATCAAAGACGTAAATACAAAAGTAGCTAATTTCATTCAATCGCAATTTTTTAAATAATCAGAATAGGTATAAGAAAACCCTGCCATTAAGACAGGGTTTTATGTTCAAACGTATTAAACGTATGCTTTAAGCACAGCGTCTTTTGCCATCACGCTTTGTAAAGCATCTAAAACTTGAAGTGAGTTTGTATTTTTGCTTGAATAAATTTCAGCAAAGTTTGCTTTAGACACAGCAAAGAAGCGTGCTTTGTCGTTGGCTTTGATTTGCATTAATTCAGCAAGTACATTTAAGCTTTCGCCTTGACCAACCGCCATATCACGCGCTAAAGACTCTGCATTTTCATTGGTAAATGTCACAACTTGAGCCGTTACTGTACCACCTTGACGGCATCCTAAAGTACCGAATGTGATCCCTAATAATTGGTTAGTAAAAATTCCATTGGTTGTTGCTGCAAGGATTTTAGGTGCAATACCTTTTTGACCTGCCCAAATTTGTGTACCAGCACCGCAACCAACATCATTATCAGCCATTGCAACACTTGAGCCAGCTGCCAGCAAAGCTGCTAATGCAATTTTTTTAACATAAGAAATGTCTCCAGTCTCAATTATTTTTAAGTATTTGTTATCACTATTGTGCTGTGTAATTGTTCTTACACAAGGATTAACATAACGAGGTTAAACTTTTTAGCAAATAAATTTTGAAATATATATGAAATATTCATAACAAAAAGGAGCTCAATAAAAGCTCCTTTTGCACGACTAAAATCTTTTAACGCAATCGCCAAGATCCATTTTTATCCCGCACACCTAATATTTTTAAAACCAAAACTAAACTTAAAAGTAATAATAAATACCACGAACCTAACTTGCCCCAACCCACCATATGCCAAGCATCAACTTGACTCGGATATAACCAGATTTTATAAAATGTACTAATGTTTTCTGCAATCCAGATCAAGAATGCAAGCACCAATAGTACAGGTAACATCGGAACTTTAAACTGATGCTGTTGTAATTGAAAATAAAGTTTGGTCTTCCAAAAAATAATAATACTCCAAACAAATAAAACCATTCGATAGTCAGGAATAAAAAACTTGGTCATAAAATTAAGGTAAGACAACACTGCTAAACACAGCATATTGCCAAAATTCGGCAAATTCTCGAATGAAACATTATAGAGTCGCAAAGACCGAGCAAAAAAACTTCCCACTGCTGAATACATAAACCCTGCAAACAATGGCACAGTCAGTAATTTAAATATAGCTGGTTGAGGATATTGCCATGAGGCAATCGCTGGATGGGTCAAAAATATTTCCATTCCCATCGCCATGAGATGGAATAAAGCAATCACTTTCGCTTCTGCCCACGATTCGAGCTTTAAATAAATCAGACAGGCTTGAATAATCAGTGCATAAAACAACAAATAATCGTAACGAAAAAATCCCCAATATTCATGACTTCCCATCGGTGAGGTGACTGCAAATGCAATCAAAAGCAACAACCCAAATAAGGCAGCCGAAGCTGCCTTAAAGATAAAGTTGAGCGGTAATACAATCAACTGCACAAAACTGATCCTAGCGCGTTTACTTTGAAATGATTAAAAATATCAGCCTAAATATTTAGTACTGTATTCATGAACAGTATCTACAAAAATCTTAGGCTGTGCTGGATCGACCCATTGGGTAATCCCATGCCCCAAATTCGCCACATAACCTGTTTTTTCACCATTACGATAAGCATCATCCAGCATGGCTTTCACTGCTTTTTCAATGGATGCAGTTGAACCATAAAGTGTGGCTGGATCAAGATTTCCCTGTAAGGCGGCTCGTCCTGCAACCACATCCCTAGCTGTATAAAGTGGTGTTGTCCAGTCAAGGCCAAATGCATCTGCACCTGTTGTCAGCATTGCTTCCAGCCATTGTCCACCACCTTTGGTGAACACAATAATCGGAATACGTTGACCATCCTTTTCACGTTGTAATCCTGCAATAATCTTGGTCATATAGTTCAGTGAGAATTCAGTATATTCTCTATGCGCTAGCGCACCACCCCAGCTATCAAAAATTTGAATCGCTTGAGCGCCTGCATCAATTTGAGCATTCAGATAATCAATCACTGAATCAGCAAGATGATCAAGTAAAGCATGCAATACTTCTGGCTGTGCGTACATCATATTTTTTGTGAAACGAAATTCTTTGCTTGAACCACCTTCAATCATATAAGTCGCTAGTGTCCAAGGACTACCCGAAAAACCAATCAGCGGCACTTGTCCATTTAAAGCAGATCGAATCGTTGAAACTGCATTCATGACATAAGCGAGATCTGATTTAGAATTTAGTTTAGGTAAATTCGCCACATCTTGTTCAGTGCGCACTGTCTTATGAAACTTTGGTCCTTCACCTGTTTCAAAATACAAACCTAAACCTAAAGCATCAGGTATGGTCAAAATATCGGAAAATAAAATCGCAGCATCAAGCTCATAGCGGCGTAACGGTTGTAATGTTACCTCGCAGGCAAATTCAGTATTTTTACATAGAGATAAGAAATCGCCTGCCTGAGCACGAGTTTCACGATATTCTGGTAAATAACGCCCTGCTTGACGCATCATCCAAACGGGTGTGGTGTCTACAGGTTCACGTAATAAAGCTCGTAAAAAACGATCATTTTTCAACGTTGTCATGACCAATCTCTAAATTTTTTCATATTGAGTGCATCATAGCAAAGTTAACCTCGAATTTATAAGTGAAAACCCATACAACAAATCAGACTTCAACTATTTTTTTTACTTGGACACAAAACTGCTACTGCAAGCTGTTCTATTTTCTGTAATACTTGCAATATCTTATATCTCAATATGAATAATTCTTAAGGTTGAATTACATGTTCGTTCGCTCATTACTCGCTATGAGTTTAAGTTGTATTATTGCCAATGTTGCTTTTGCTACCCCAACAACTGAGCAACCTTTAAATCCAAAAAAAATCTCGGCACCTGTTCAAGATCCGATTGATCCTTTAGCAGTAGAACGTTCAGCTGCTTCAAGCGTTGTTGCTCAACCAGCATCTAGTGTCGCTGATAATGCAGTTTCTGATCCTCAAGTAAACACAGGTGTTGCTTCAGCAGTGTCTCAAAAACTAGAAAATACTCCTGATACAACCAATACAACGCCAGCACCAAAAGTTACTTGGACTTTAGATAGTCTGAACAATTCAGAATGGTATGAAAATATTGGTAAAGGTCAATTTCCAGTATATGCGCGTGCTCATGTAATGTTAAACAATGCACATGCTTCTCCTGGTGCAATTGATGGCTCAAATGGTAAAAATACCTTAAAAGCAATCGCATCTTTCCAACAGATGAATGGTTTAACACCAACAGGTGAACTTACCAAAGAAACTTGGGATGCATTAGTTGCGAAACAAACTAAACCAGCATATGTAGAATACACAATCACAGAAGCAGATTTGAAAGGTCCATATGCCGAATCAATTCCTTCTGATTATGCTTTACAAGCAAAAATGAAAGGTTTGTATTATACACGCGTAACAGAAATGTTGGGCGAGAAGTTTCATATGGATGAAAACTTCTTAAAAAAGATCAACCCAACAGCAACTTTCAAAAAAGCTGGTGAAAAAATTATTGTTGCGAATGTTCGCAATAATTTGCCTGAAGACATCCATTTAATCGTGGCACATAAAGGCGCAAAACAGCTTTATCTGTTTAATAGCCGTAACCAGATGATTGCGTCATTTCCTGCGACAATTGGTAGTTCTGACACACCTTCTCCAACAGGTACCTATAAAGTAGTCGGTGTTGCGAAAAATCCATACTATAGCTATTCGCCATCAAACTTTATTCAAGGAAAAAACCTTAAACCACTGACCTTACCACCAGGCCCAAATGCACCAGTCGGTAATATCTGGATTGGTTTAAGTAAAAAATCCTTTGGTATTCATGGTACGCCTAATCCATCTTTGATCTCTAAGACTGCATCACATGGTTGTATTCGCTTAACCAACTGGGATGCGAATGACCTCGGTGGAAAAGTACGCTCTGGCGTTACCGTTAAATTCCTCGAATAATTTAGATTGTTCAATAAAAAAACCGGATACTTGTGGTATTCGGTTTTTTATTCTTTACTCAACACTGGGAAGTGGTTGATAGTAAATCTGATTACGTCCAAGTTGTTTCGCTCTATATAGCGCTTTATCCGCAGTATGAATCACCGAATCTTGACTAATTTTAGGGTTTCCATTAAACACCGTAATACCCAAACTAATGGTCACATGATTAGAAACTAGTGATTTTTCATGTTGAATCATCTGCCGATCAATCGCTCGATAAATATTGGTTGCTACAGCATATGCACCTTGAGCAGATGTTTCTGGTAAAAGCACCACAAATTCCTCGCCCCCATAACGTGCAATGAAATCCATGTGCCGAATTGAGCTTTTAATCATTTTCGCAATCGCGGAAATGACTTGATCCCCCATCTGATGACCATAAAAATCGTTATAGTTTTTAAAATAATCAATATCTATAAATAATACGGACATGGCCTTACTTTCTTTACATGCGAGTTCATAGTAATAACTAAACATTTCTTCAAATGTACGTCTATTCGAAACTTTTGTTAACTCGTCATGTTGGCTTAAATGTAAAAGTTCAGATGCTTGTAAGCGTAGAATTCTCTCATCAATTTCAGATATTTTAGTTTTTAGAAATAATTTCCTGTCCTTAGAAGTGAGCATTACACTAATCGAAAAACCCAACAATAGACTTCCTATAAACGTACGCCCTAGCATTAAAAAATCACAGGGTACTTTGAGAAAGTATAACGACAATAAGATCACAATTGCTGCTGAAGAACCAATCCATAACATATGTTTGGGTTTAAGCCCACTCAAAATAAAACCCAGCATATATAAGAATGCAATCAACACCATCGACTGGTTTTGTAGCACCAGATTAGAAATACTCATCATTAACAATGAGGGAATGACAATTGTACAAAATACAATCACACAGGTTGCAGGATAAAATAATGGGTTAAGCCGTCTAAAACGAGAAAATGCCCAAAATAAAAATAGTGCTGCCGCGACAACAACCAAGCTTAAAATGCTATATACAAAATCTAAAATAAAATGGGTGCTTGTTCGAATGACCAACAAATTCGACGGTAAAATCAAAAGTACAAAAATCGCATATGTAATTACCCCTTGACCAAAGAACTGAATCGCATTGATTCTAGTTCGATCAATATTAAATTGCCAAAACTCATTTTCGAGTTGGGTAGGCAAATTTTTTTTTGTTTTCTTGGTTCTAGAATGTGCAATGACTAACTGTTCTAGATCTTCTTTTTCTTTACATAACTGCTTAATATCATATTGATTTTCCATCCCTCTCACTCTTCTTATAATGCTGTATTCTTGTCCAGCATAAAAATAACACAATTTCTCATATTTTCATGCGCTTTGCGTAACCACTTATCCATAATTGTAGTTACCATTTTCACACTATATGCATTATTATTTATATTATTTTTTAAGCCTGAAGTACACCTTGAATACGATTACACTTTTACAGCCAGATGATTGGCACGCTCACTTGCGTGATGGATTAGCTTTAAAACGTACTGTTCCAGATCTTGCGAAACAATTTGCACGCGCGATCTGTATGCCGAACTTAGTTCCACCAGTCAAAACTGTAGAAGAAGCTTTGGCATATCGAGATCGTATTCTCGCTCATGTTCCAGAAGGACTACATTTTGATCCGCGTATGGTTCTTTATTTTACAGATTTCACTTCACCTCAAGAAGTTCTTAAAATCAAAGAGTCTGAATATGTAAATGCGATCAAACTCTACCCCGCTGGCGCAACGACAAATTCGGATAATGGCGTTAGCGATATTCGTAAAGTCTATGCCGTGATTGAACAACTTGAAGAACACCAAGTCCCGTTGTTGTTACACGGCGAAGTTACTCACAATCATGTCGATATTTTTGATCGTGAAAAACGCTTCCTTGACGAAATTTTATCGCCATTATTGAAGCAGTTCCCAAAATTAAAAGTTGTGTTAGAACATATTACGACAAGTGATGCTGCAAATTTTGTACTTGAACAAGATCGTAATGTTGCCGCAACGATTACACCGCAACACTTGCTCTTTAACCGTAATGACATGTTGGTCGGTGGTGTGAAACCTCACTTCTATTGTTTGCCAATTTTAAAGCGTCAAACGCACCAAACCACATTATTAGAAGTTGCAACTAGTGGTAATCCAAAATTCTTCTTAGGTACTGACAGTGCACCACATGCTCAGAATGCTAAAGAGAATGCATGTGGATGTGCGGGTTGCTATAGTGCACCAAATGCAATTGAACTTTATGCACAAGCCTTTGATCAAGTGGGTAAGTTAGAACGTTTAGAAGGTTTCGCAAGTATGTTCGGTGCTGACTTCTATGGCTTACCGCGTAATACTTCAACTATCACTTTAGTGAAAGAAGAAAATACGGTTGCTGAATCTTTTGATTATCTAGAAGATCAAAAAATCATTCCACTTCATGCAGGTAAAACACTGCAATGGAGAAAAGTGTGACACAAGAAGAAAACAAAGCTCCTGTTATTGGTCAGCGTTTTCGTGGATTCTTACCTGTTGTTGTTGATGTTGAAACAGCAGGTTTTAATTCCCAGACTGACGCATTACTTGAAATTGCTTGTATCCCGATTATCTATGATGAGCAAGGTCAGTTCATACCTGGCCCATCATTCCATGCACACATCAATCCTTTTGAAGGTGCAAACTTAGATCGTCGCTCATTAGACTTCATTGGAATTGATCCATTTAACCCCATGCGTGTGGCAATGGCGGAAGACGAACGTGGCGCATTAAAACGTATTTTCAAATCATTGAACGAGGTTCGCAAGGCACAACACTGTACTCATGCGGTTTTAGTGGGACATAATGCCCACTTTGATTTAGGTTTCTTGCAGGCAGCAATTGCCCGTACTGGCACAAAGAACCAGAATCCTTTTCATAGCTTCTCCGTGTTTGATACAGTCACTCTCAGTGCAGTCATGTTTGGTCAAACAGTACTAGCACGTGCTTGTATTCAAGCTGGCATCGAGTTTGATGGCAAAGAGGCTCATTCTGCATTGTACGATACTCAAAAGACGGCTGAACTGTTTTGCTATATTTTGAACAAACTGTCTCCTCATCTTCTTGACAGTTTAGTGACAGAGCCCTAATATACACCCACCTCAAGAAGTCCCTATCGTCTAGAGGCCTAGGACATCGCCCTTTCACGGCGGTAACCGGGGTTCGAATCCCCGTAGGGACGCCAAATTCAAAAAAGCCACTGCATTTTTAAGACAGTGGCTTTTTTTATTGGTTCTTTATAAATAGAGCTGCTACAAAATAATTATTTTGAAAAATCTATTTTATTATTCTTAGCATATTTTCTACCCTATACTAAAAATAGATCAAAACCATAAATTTAAACCTAATATGCAAATCCGTTTATTCCACTTACAAAATTCACGTTCTCAGCGCATCGTTTGGTTTTTAGAAGAATTAGGACTTCCCTACGAGTTAGTCATCAACCACCATTCAAACACAGATCAAAAGAAAAATTCACCGCATCAATTATCGAAATTTCCTGCTGTTGAAATAATAAATCGAGAGCAAATTTTTATCTTAGCCGAAACTTCAGCGATTATTGATTACTTGTCTTATCTATATCCCCAATTAGGGCAAACTAAATTATTAGGATCACAACTTCAAAGTTTTTATTATTGGAAAAATTATTGTGAAGCCACATTTATTCCAGAGCTATTGCTCAAACAAATTTTTCACCAAATTGTACAACGTACACCATTTCCTGTTCGCTTCGTTTCAAAATTTTTAAAATATGGATTTGATCAAGGCTATTTAAATCCATCGTTACAGCAACAAATAACCATAATTGATAAGTATTTAAAAGATCATTTATGGTTTGCTGGGGATCAATTTACGGTTGCAGATATTTTGATGTGGTTTCCATTATTGGCTTGCGCACAAAACAACCATCAATGTAAACATATACAGCGTTATTTAGCTCAAATAGAAAACAGACCAGCCTTTAAAAAATCTTTAATCAAAGGACAATGGTCTGCTTCTACGTTTCAATCTTATTGGACGATGGCGTGGTAATTCAGTTATGCCGATTTACGCGAATTCACCCGACCTTTAACAACAGCCTTGATATTGCCTTTTGCATAATTCAAAAACACAATTAAAGGTGACAATTTAGGATTTGGTTTTTTACCCTGCCCAATCGCTTTAAATTGTGCCGCATACCAAATAATTTCCATGATTGCCATTTTATCGACAAAAGGAATCCCTGTTTTAATTTGATTCACGGCATAACGTACATCATGGCCCGCAATTAAGCGATCAGTAAGATCAGTTTCAACTGCAAGTGGTCGAGCAATACCAATAAAATCACATGCACCACTTTGAAGTGCTGCATTCATTCCTGCTACTGTACGGAAACCACCCGTTACCATCAATTTGCACGCCACATGCTGACGAATTTTTTCAGCAAATTCTAAGAAATACGCTTCTCGTGCAATGGTACTGGCTTTACGTGATTCAGCTTTAGCACCTGCCATTGCAGGTGCTTCATAGGTACCACCTGAGATTTCGATAATATCAATACCAGCTTCATCAATGGTTTTGAATACAGTAATGACATCTTCTTCTGTGATTCCACCACGTTGGAAATCAGCTGAATTAAGTTTCACAGAAATAATAAAGTTTTCTGATGTTGCAGCACGGACAGCCTTATAAATTTCAACCAAGAAACGCATACGATTCTCAATCGAACCACCCCATTGATCGGTACGTTTATTGGTTAATGGAGATAGGAACTGGCTAATCAGATAACCATGAGCCCCATGGAGCTGCACACCTTCAAATCCTGCTTTTTCACACACTGCTGCGGCTGTTGCAAAACGTTGAATAATATCTAAGATTTCTTCATGTTTAAGTTCTCGAGGAGTTCCAAACATTGCTGCAAGCATTGGACTAAAAGGAACTGCCGATGGCGCAACAGTTTCTTTATTCAAACCTTTTGGACATTGGCGACCAGGGTGAGACAATTGAATCAATTGCACCATGCCATATTTTTTACCAACATCAGCCCATTGCTTTAATTTTGCTAAGTCACGTTCGGTTTCAATCGCAACCACACCAGGCTCATTTTTGGCAGCAATATTGACCATCACATTGCCTGTAATCGCACAACCTAAACCACCTTTTGCCCAAGCCTCATACAAGCCTATGTGCAATTCATTTGGCTGCCCTTCGTGATTAGCAAGTGCTTCACTCATTGCCCCTTTTATAATACGGTTTTTAAATGTGGTATTACGAATTTGAATACTGTCTGCAATCTGACTCATGGTCATCCTCTGTCTTAATTAGAGTATTTACTCTAATTTAATCTGATTATTGTAACTGTCAAGCGTTCTTCCGATAAACTGACAATACCATATGTCAATTTAATTTCAATGCTAATATTCGCTCGCGGCAATCAATTGACGGGTATACGCTGTTTGGGGCTGACTAAATAAAAGTGCTGTTGCTTGATATTCCAATACTTTCGCATGATGCATCACCATGACTTTTTGGCACAAGGCTTTAATGACTTGCAAGTCATGACTGATAAATAAATAACTAATCTGCTCCTGTTGCTGTAAACGACGCAACAACGCAATGATTGAACGTTGTGTTACTCGATCCAAGGCAGAAGTTGGTTCATCTAGAATAATCAGCTTCGGTTTTAAAACTAAAGCGCGTGCCAGTGCGACCCTTTGTCGTTGACCACCTGAAAGTTGATGCGGATATTTGTTTTTATCCTCCAAAGAGAGTTCAACTTTCATTAAAACGTCATCAATTTCCTCATCAGATCGTTGCTTAGTAATATTTTGAAGGTGAAGCCCTTCCGCAATAATTTGTTCAACAGACATCCGAGGATTTAGGCTACTAAATGGATCTTGAAATACAATTTGAAAATCACGGCGTAGGGGGCGAAGTTGTTTTTGATTGAGTTGATTTAAGTTTTGAAACTGCAAGCAAATTTCGCCTTCACTTGAAATCAAACGTGCAATCGCTAAAGCCAATGATGATTTTCCCGAACCACTCTCACCAACAATACCCAAAGCCTCACCTTTGGACAAATTGAAATGTATTGAGTCCGCTGCGACCTTATACGCTTTAATTTGGTTCAATAAACCACGTTTGATAGGATATTTGACCGTGACATTTTTTAGTTCAAGTAATGTCTCGCTCGGCGTTAGCGATAGAGCTTGTCCAAAGTCGTGATTGAGTAAATTTCGTATATATGCAGTTTTGGGATGTGTGAAAATTTCAGTCGTACTACCCTGCTCTTCTACCTGACCTTGATTCAGCACGACCACATGATCTGTATATTGCTTAACCAGATTTAAGTCATGGCTAATCAAAATCATCGCCATGTTTCGTTGCTGTTGTAGTTTTTTTAATAAAGCTAAAATTTGCGTCTGTAAAACCACATCCAATGCTGTTGTTGGTTCATCCGCAATCAAAACCTCTGGCTCTAAAGCCAAAGCCATCGCCAACATCACACGCTGTCGTTGCCCACCCGACAACTCATGTGGATAGCATTTAAGAATTTGCGCTGCTTCAGCAATCCCAACATCCTGCAATAAAGAAAGCGTCTGTTGTCGAATATCCACTGTAGAAACACCTTGCAAAATCAAGCTTTCAGCCATCATTTTTTCTACACGATGCAAAGGATTTAATGCAGTCATTGGTTCTTGGAAAATAATGGCAATCCGCTTGCCTCGAATCTGCTGTAAATGAATTGGAGTTAAAGACAACAGCGCTTGAGCTGCAAACTCAACTTGTCCTTGTACTGTTAGATTATTAGGTAACAACCCCAATAAAGCCAAAGCACTGATTGATTTACCAGACCCACTTTCTCCCACAATCGCAACAGTCTGTGCAGGGTAAACATCAAAACTCAAATCTTTCACAAGACAATGTCCTGTTTCATTGTGAATGCTGAGTTGCTTAACCCTTAATAAAGCTGGATTTGAAAGCGTATTATCGTCTTGGGTCGAATGCATCACGCGCCGCCTCCCCAATATAAATCAGTAAACAAAGTACAATTGCTAAAGTAAAGAATCCTGAAAGTACCAACCAAGGTGAATCTAGGTTATTTTTACCCTGTAATAATAGCTCCCCAAGTGAAGCAGCATCTGGTGGTAAACCATAACCCAGAAAATCTAATGCAGTTAAAGCGATAATATTGGCGGTCAACATAAAAGGTATTTGTGACAAGCTAGAACTCATGGCATTGGGTAAAATATGCTTAAAAATAATTTGATGATCACGAACACCCAAGGCTTGAGCCGCACGAACATAATCAAAATTTCGGGCACGCAAAAACTCTGCTCTGACTAAACCCACTAATTCTGTCCAACCAAACAACAACATGATCAAAAACAACCAATAGACACTAGGGCTAAACATACTGACCAAAATCATGACGATAAAAAGCATAGGTAAACCACCCCATACTTCTAAGACACGTTGCCCAATTAAATCGATCCAACCACCGTAATAGCCCTGAATGGCACCGACAATAACACCAATCACGGCGGAACAAAGTGTCAGAGCAAAGCCAAATAGGAGAGAAACACGCAAACCGTAGAGAATACGAGCAAATACATCTCGTCCCTGATCATCCGTTCCAAGCCAGTTTTGTGAACTCGGTTTGGAGGGAACTGGTACAGTAAGCGAAAGATTTGGTGACTGATAAGAAAATGCAACGGGTGGAGAAATCATCCAGCCTTGATTTTGAATTAGTTGTTTTACCGCAGGGTCTTGATAATCTGTCGCCGTTTCAAAGACACCACCAAACGTGGTTTCTGGATAGTCTTTAAAAATAGGAAAATAAAAAGACTGCTGATAACGAACCAACAAAGGTTTGTCGTTAGCAATAATCTCAGCAAATAATGACAAAATAAAAATGATTAAAAATAGAATGAGACAACGAACGCCCAATTTATTTTGTCTAAAACGGTGAAATCGTGCACGCATAAGAGGTGACATCATTTTCCACCCCTCGCTTCAAAATCAATCCGAGGATCAATCATTTGGTAAAGCAAATCACCAATTAAACGTAAAATCATTCCAAATAAGGTAAATAAGAACAAAGTTCCAAAAATTACAGGATAATCACGTTGGGTGATTGCTTCAAAACCCAACAAGCCAATCCCATCGAGATTAAAAATGATCTCGATAAATAAGTTACCGACGAAGAAAATACCCACCAATGCTTCGGGCAAAGCTGCAACCACCACTAAAATGGCATTACGAAAAACATGCCCATAAAGTACCTGATTGTCATTTAAACCTTTTGATCGTGCCGTCAGAACATACGGTTTCTTTAATTCTTCTACAAAAGAATATTTGGTCAGATAGGTTCGTGCAGCAAAACTCCCCAATACCATACTCAGAATCGGCAAACTCATATGCCATAGATAGTCTTTTATTTTGGCGAAAAAACTTAACTGATTAAAGTTTTCAGAAACTAGTCCTTGTAATGGAAACCACTGTAGATAACTCCCACCTGCAAAAAAAACGATGAGCAAAATCGCAAAAACAAAAGATGGAATGGCATAACTCACCGCCAGCAACAACGAAGTCGACTGATCAAACAACAAACCATTATTTTTGGCTTTCTTGATGCCCAATGGAATCGCAATCAGGTAAATCAGAAAGGTACTCCACAAGCCTAGAGACAAAGTGACAGGCAGTTTTTCATAAAGCAATTGCGTAACAGGTTTATCTTTAAAAAAGCTTGTACCAAAATCAAATGTTAAATAGCCTTTGATCATCAACCAGAAACGCTCATGTGCAGGACGATCAAAACCATACTGTGCTTTAATTTTATCAATCATTTCAGGACTTAACCCACGTGCGCCCTGATATTGCGCCAAGTTACTTAGGCTAGATGAAGCGCTTGCTCCTGTACCTAAACCCTGTGCATTTTGTATCTGTTGGATGGCTTGTTCGACAGGTCCACCTGGCGCAATTTGGACAATAATAAAGTTAATCAACACAATGAAAAATAATGTCGGGATCATTAATAACATTCTTTTCAGAATATAGTGAACCATCTCATAAGATCCTTCATTATTTTAAGTCAGATTTTCGTATTGGTTGATCGAGTTTCTTAGCCTTTGCACCATCCACCCACCAATATTCCCATCCTACAGAAAGTTTCGGTTTTATTTTCGGTTGCTGATACATATCCCAATAAGCAAACCATCGCTCAGGTTTACCATAGGTCAGAATTTGATAATACCCTGCACGCAATAAACGATCGAGGACATGAGTATACAAGACGACTTCTTCTCGGTTTTTTGCGGCAACAATTTTGTTAATCATTTGATCAATTGCAGGGTTCTTTATCCCTGAATAGTTATAATTTCCTGCTTCATCCGCAGCAGCACTCCCCCAAAACTGGGCTTGCTCTTTACCGGGTGTCAAGGTCTGTGGCAATTTCAACATCATCATATCGAAATCCTGATGACGGATTCGCTCCACATATTGCGGAACATCCACCTGTCTGAGGTTAACTTGGATTCCCAAACGATTCAAATTACGCACAAAAGGCATCAACTCACGTTGTGGATTTTCTTGCTGCATTAATAATTCAATACGAACCGCTTTACCCTGCCGATCATATAATTGATTACGACGAATCAAATAGCCAGCATCTTTTAAAATCTGTTGTGCAACCAATAAATTCTGCCGATTGAAACCACTACCATCAGAAACAGGATAATGCCAATCTGCTAACACACCTTGTCGTATGACTGGATTTAGTTGAGCGAAGAAAGGTTTCAAGACTTTTAATTCTGCGGCGCTGGGTCGACCTGTTGCAGCCAGATCAGTATTATCGAAATAGCTTTGTAAACGCTGATTTTGATTAAAGAATAAAGCTTTATTTTGCCATTCAAAATCATAAGCATATGTGAGTGCCTGACGAAGATAAATATCATTTAGAGGAGCACGACGAATATTAAATACCAAGCTTTGAATATCGAGCGGTGTCCCCAAACGTGCTTTGTATTTTTTGATCTGACCTGCTTGCACGGCGGGAAAATGATAAGCTGTCATCCAATTACGAATATTTTTTTCTTCATATAAATTAAATTGGCGAGATTTAAAACCCTCAAAACTAACATCTAAATTTCGATAATACACATATTTGAGTCGATCAAAATTATAACGCCCTTTATTGACTGGCAAATCCTTGGCCCAATAGTTTGGACTGCGTTTATAAGTGATACTCCGCCCTGCATCAATTCGCTCAACAATATAAGGCCCTGAACCTACAATCGGTTGCAATGTCACACGCGTAAAATCTTTATTTTTCCAATCCAATTTTGAGTAGATCGGTAGACTCGCCAAAATCAGTGGCATTTCCACATTGTTCTTAGACTTAAAAATAAATTTGACCTGATACTTAGAAATCACTTCTGTTTTTGCTAAATCAGACAAATACATTTGAAAGCCTAAATTGGCTTTGGTTTGGTAAGTGTCAAAGGTGAATTTAACATCTTCTGCGGTCAAGGGCTGACCATTGTTAAAACGGGCTTGAGGGTTTAAATGAAAGATCACATCTTTAAGATGATCAGGATCGTAACTCACTTTTTCAGCTAATAATGGGTACATGACCCGAGGCTCATCTAAAGCGCGATCCATCAAACTATCAAAAAGATAATTTACACCTTCCGTAGAACTCCCTTTGCCATTCATGCTATTTAAATTATCGAATGTGCCTAAACTAGATTGACTGAGCATTCCCCCTTTAGGTGCATTCGGATTGGCATAAGGCATCGCATTTAACTTTGCATATTTGGGTTGAACATGCATGGCTAAATAAGGCGTCGTCTGCATGGTGGCACATACGAACTGAGCAAAAAGGCTTAGCCCACAGATTAGACTAAGCCTTTTAACTAAAACAAATTGATTCATTCCTAATTACAGATTTGGAACTTTAATCACATCACCAATACGTAGTTGTGTACTTGGAGTGAAATCATTCATTTCAGCAAGTGCACTGGTGTCCATACCATATTTACTTGCTAGACCAATCAAAGTATCACCACGTTTTACTTTGTATTCAGTCACTGTTTTAGGGACTAAAATACTTTGACCACGTTGCAAACTTGCATTGGCTTTCAAATCATTTAACTCAGCCAATTCACGACCAGACAATCCAAAACGGTTCGCAATACTATTTAGAGACTCACCCGCCTTCACCGTATATTTTTCAGTATTCTTGCTTGGCGTAGACTTAGTAGTGTTTTTACTATTTTCAGATTTTGCTGATTCAGCTTTTGGTACATCACCCGTAAGTTTTAGCTTTTGCCCAACACGAACACTACTCCCACGAGATAGACCATTTAAAGCAGTTACATAATCTAGTTGTAAATAATAACGACTCGCGATGTTGCTTAAAGTATCACCTGATTTTACGGTATAAACATCTGGTGCAGTTTCTTCACGCTCTTTCTCTTTTAACTTGCTACTTGTACTGAGATTATTTTTGCTCGGCACATCACCTGTTAGCTTGAGCTTTTGACCAACACGAACACCTGCGGTACGTTCTAAACCATTTAAATCAGCAATATAATTTACTGTCAGTTCATATTTATTTGCGATCGCATTAAGGCTATCACCAGACTGCACAACATATTGCTCAGGAATCGTTGAACCTGCTGGCACTTTTAAAACTTGCCCTAAACGAACACTTTTGTTGGCTTTGAAGTTATTCAGTTCAGCCAATTCACTCAATGTAATTTTAGATTTTGTTGCGATACTCGATAAAGTATCACCACGCTGTACGATATAAGACTCAGTCTTATAGTTACTTGATGCTGTTACATTTTCATATTTAACCGTACTTTTAGGTTCAACATTTTCTTCTGTTTTTGAAACCTCATGCAGCGGTACGTTAATTTTTTGCCCAACAAATAAATTGCTACTTGCAGTCAAACCAGAAGTTAAATCAGCCAATTCTTGATTAGATAAAGCATAACGATCAGCAATCAGTTTTAAATATTCCCCACGCTTCACTGTATAAGATTTCGTGGCTACCTTTTGCATCGTCGTTGCTTTATTTTCGACAGTGCGCGCTGACTGTTGTGGTGCGTTTAATTGAGTGTTCCGTGGATTGTTTTTTGGTTCTTTGAGCGTTAGTTTTTGGCCAACAAATAAATTATCTGTCACTGATAAATTATTATAGTCTGCTAACTGTTTTAAAGTTAAATCAAAACGGGTTGCTAAATTGGTAAGATTATCCCCTGATTGTACGACATAACTCTCAGGTTTACGCTCAACGACTTTTGCAGCCTCAACAACCTGTGGTTTTGCATCATATAAATACAGGCTTGCACCTACAAATAAAGTTCCAGTCGGATCAATCTGGTTCCACGTTGCGATATCACGCCAATTGACACCATTTTTTTGTGCAATCAAAGCCAAGGTATCGCCTGGTAACACGACATAAGTGCTACGTTTTCCTTTCGGTGCAACCACAACAACATCTGTATCCGTTTTAATATACGGCTTTCCTTGATTGCGTTTGGCATCTTCACTATTTGCTGTCGCTGCATCTTCAACTAAGTTCTTTGGATAAGCAAAGCCCTTGCTGACCTCAACGCCTTTCTGATCAGCAACAGATTGGCTAGTTTGAATTGCTGTTAATTTAATCTTGCCATCAAATGGATCGACAATTTCTGTACCTTGAGGTGCAATTGCTTTAATTTCAGCAACGACTTGGTCTTTTTCTGCTTGTGTCGCTTGTGGTTCTAATACTTGAGTAACTGTTTTCTTCTCGCCGGTTTCTTTTACAGCGGCAATAATTTGTTCACGCTCTTTAACCGAAATCGGTGGCTCAATCTTAACTGGCTTTACATTTTCCGCTGGTGTAATCGCAACGGGAATACGCGGGGCACTAGGTACATCGGCAGCAGCAGCAAATGAAGCTAATGCATCAGAACCTCGTGGTGTATTGGTTTTAGTCAGCGTTGATGTTGTTGGGCGCGTTACTACTGTATTACTTGCCGTTAAAGGCGGTGGTGTCTTAGTTGACGGTGTAATCGTCTGACCTGAGTTGATATTGGTTCGAACTGTGGTAGTAGCGACATTAGATGTATTGTTATTCATTGCAGGTGGTTGGCTATTGCTTGCCCAGAAACCACCTGAACTTACTTTTCCAGAACGTAATTTCGCATCGACTGACGGACTTAAATCTGCAGGAATTAAAATACGCATTGGGCTCATTGGATCAACGGTTTCACCGCGATGAGCAGGGTTCAAAGCATACAATTCCGCACGGCTTAAGCCTGTAATTGAAGCAATTTGATTCATATCCAAAGGTGCAGCTAAACCAACTTCACGGAAGTGTGGACGGTTTGCGATAGGCGGCAAACTTACGCCATAGGCACTTGGATTTTTAATAATTTGAGCAACCGCCAAGAAGCGTGGAACATAGTTCATGGTTTCTTGCGGAAGTTTTAATGACCAGTAATCTGTTGGTAATCCTGCTGCACGGTTACGGTTAATCGCCTGTTGAATACGACCCGGTCCTGCGTTATAAGCAGCCAAAGCCAATTCCCATGAACCGAATTGATTATATAAACTACCTAAAAACTCATAAGCAGCGCGTGTCGACTCAACCACATCACGGCGACCATCATATAGACTGGTTTGCTGCAAACCATAAATACGCCCCGTGCTTGGGATAAATTGCCATAAACCCGCTGCTGCTGCACTACTGGTTGCAGCTGGATCGTAAGAACTTTCAATAACAGGAAGTAAAGCCAATTCGGTTGGCATACCACGGCGTTCAGCTTCTTTAACCGTATGATACAAATAACGACTGGCACGCGCGCTTAAGCGATCTAAATATGGTTGACGAGAAATAAACCAACTACGTTGTGCTTCAATACGAGAATCCCAATGGTTTAAATCCATTTTGAATCCAACCGTCATTCGCTTCCACACATCACCGTGTTTCAGTACCAATAAACGATCACCTTCAACAGCGCGCATATCGGTAGCTGATAATAAATCTTCTAAAGAATCTAAACTACTTGCATCCAAATAACCTGAACCAACTTGCTTAGATGATGATACTTTGTTTGATTGTGGTGTTGAGGAACAACCTGTCGTGATTCCCAACGCAGTTAGAGCAGAAGTGAGTACAGTGATTTTGAATAATGATGTTGCAGATGTTTGCAGCACCAATGTGTTCGATTTATACATAAAAACTTCCAGTCAACTCACGCTAGTTTATTTCTTTGATTTGCCATTGTAGTAAAGCATGTCACTTAGACAAGGCAATAATTTAACGTGATTTGCATGCAAATGTTACAAGAAATTAAAAAATATGAGTTTTGTAACCGCTCAACACCAGAATTAAGCTTTAAAATATAACTTATCTAGCTAGAGTGCTAAACTCTAGCCATATACATTCAAATAAAACATCATTTTTTATGAATGTAATCTCGTAATACAACGCAAACTTTTAACTTTAGGTTTAACTATGTCTCAAACAATCACACTTTATGTTGATGGCGCATGTAAAGGCAATCCAGGTTTAGGTGGTTGGGGTGCATATATCATTACCGAACAAGGTGAACATAAACTTTGTGGCGGAGAACCTGAAACAACCAATAACAGAATGGAACTGCAAGCTGCGATTGAAGGTGTAAGTTTTTGCCCTACAGACGCACATCTGATTATTTGGACTGATTCCAATTACGTTAAACAAGGTATTACTGAATGGATTCATGGTTGGAAAAAGAAAAATTGGAAAGATGTTAAAAATCCTGATTTATGGAAAAAGTTAGATGCTGTTTGCGCTAACCGAAAAATTGAATGGAATTGGATCAAAGGGCATGCTGGACATGCTGGTAATGAAATGGCTGATCAATTGGCCAATCTCGGTGCCGAACAAACGGCTCAACAAATGAAATCTCTCGTGCAGGCTAACGCTGATACAAAAAAGCCTGAATCTGACTGGTTATTAGATGACCCATTTGGTCTCGACCTTGATGAAGATATTGATAACTTGGTTGAAGAAGTCGAAGAGATCAGTATCGAGGAAATTAAGCCTGATGTAGCTGTAATGAGTCACTCAATAAGCCCAAATACATCAACAACGACAGTTCACCCTCAGATTGTTATTACTGAGGCAAAAGTACACTTACAAGGCCCTCGCCAACTTATTCTGGATACCGAAACTACAGGTTTCTATTTCCAAGATGGTGACCGTATTATTGAGGTTGGTGCGATTGAAATGATCAATCGTAAACTTACGGGAAGCTCAATTCATATTTATATCAATCCAGAAAAACCTGTAGGTGACTCTGAGGATATTCACGGTATCAGCGACGAGTTTTTGCAAGATAAACCTAAATACGCAGAAATTGCCGACACACTGTTTAATTTTTTACAAGGCGCTGAAATTATTGCGCATAACGCGACATTCGATATGAACTTCCTAAATATGGAGTTCAAACGTGTTGGTCTGCCATTATTATCTGATGTTTGTGAAGTTACAGATACACTGGCTTTAGCTAAAAATAAACATCCTGGGCAAAAGAACTCTTTAGACGCTTTAGTTCGCCGTTATGAAATTCCTGCACGTGATCGTACCTTCCATGGTGCGTTACTCGATGCTGAAATTTTGGCTGATGTTTATCTCGCAATGACGGGTGGACAAGTTTCTTTTGATATGGATGCCCTTTCACAAAATGAACAAAACCAAAATAAAACCACTCGTTCTCGTATCGAAGTAGATTTACCAATTATCTATCCATCAGAACATGAACTAAATGAACATGAGACTTGGGTCAAACAATTTGAGCAAAAACATGGAAGCGCTTGCCTTTTTGCAAAATAAATTTGCTGTTGAGCGTAATTTTTTGTATTTCAAGTTTTCAAACTTAAGTTATATTAACTGTTAATGATTTTGCCTCCTACTCTAGGAGGTTCATGGATATAACAACTTAGGAAAGGTGTAGGTCATATGTCTTACCAAACCTCGATTCATTTCGACCCAACTGCATTATTAATAATAAAAAATGAGATCGACAATTCGATTAAATTGGTGGAGACAGCGGTCAATACGCTTGCCGAAGAACAAGCATTGCCTTTTGGTATTGATGACGCACTTAATCAGTTCGAACAGTGCACACAAGTACTTGCATTAATTGATATGCCTCATTTAGCACAAATCACTCAATATTCAGCTGAGCTTATGCGTCAAATCATGGCTCAACCGCAACAAATTAAAACTAGCGATATCGTTGCTCTCAGTGAAGGTACAACGATGTTAAAACGCTATATTGAGTTTATTTGTTTACGTGAAGTCAAAGTACCTCAGTTCTTAATTGATACGCTTAATCGCTTGGAGAAAGCTTTAGGCAAGCCAATTACCAAAGAAGGTCAAACGCTTCAACCGTTACTGGATTTCATGACACCAAACTTTAATTTGCCACAAGCACCAAGTTTGGAACAATCGAAGTATATCCACCAACTTTATAAATTATGCTTAAACAAGCTGATTAAACAAAGTGAATCTCCTCTCGATTTACAAGGAATTAAACTCGTTGGTGTTTACCTTGCAGGTTTAGCCAACAATCTACCGAGCCAACAATATTGGCAATTGGTCAATGTAGGCTTAGGACATATTGATGAGCTTTTGATTACAGAAGCACGTTTACGTACCCTTATTCAAATCGAAACGAATATTGCAAAATTCTTGGCTCAACCAACAACTTATCAAAACAGTATTGCTGATTTGGCAGATATTTTGACGATCTGCATCAGTCAAGAAGATGATTTATCACAACATATTCGTCAACAATTGAACATTGGTGATGAATTACTCAGTGATACTCAACTTCAAGTTTTGAGTCGTCATTTATACGGTCCTGACTATGAAACGGTACATACAATCAGTCAATTAATAACAAATGAAATGGCTCAAATTCGTAATGAAATTGAGTATAACCATCAAAATATGTCGGCTGAAAAAACCCAAGAACTACAGCAAAAGTTAACTCAACTTTCTAATGTATTTAAGGTACTGAACTTAAATGAAGCAGCTAAAGAATTAACTCTGCAAGCTGAAAAATTGAGTCAACCGAATACATTAACTGATGCAACTTCTATTCAACAGTTAATGAATAGCATTTTGGCATCGATGAATTCAATCGGTATCTTAGAGCGTAATTACACTTCCAGTCGTTTACAATTACGCGTCAACAATATGCAAATTTCTTTAGATCGCTTAGATGAAGCTCATCGAGCATTGTTGACTGAAACTAAGACTTTGATTGAAACATTGACTCAAACCTTAAGTTCGTATGTACAAGATCCAACATCTAATACATTAGAAGCCCTTCCTGTATATCTGAATGAGTTATCAGGCGCTGCGTTATTCTTAGGTAGCTCTGCTCAACAAACTGCACTGTTAGGCGCAGCACATTTTTCACAGCATCGTTTGAATCAGAACGAAGCGATTGATGCTGAGCAAATTAACTGCATTCTAAATGTTGTTGCTGGTTTAGATTTACTCGTTGATAACCTAAACAATAAGCAACCTGTATTGCAATCTATGTTTGATGTGGCATTATCAAGCAGTCAGCAATTACAAAACATAGCCGCATAATGACTCAACTATCACTTGCTTATATTTTTCAACACCAAAAACTGCTAGTCGACCAAAATCTTCAACTGCCAGAAGTTGAAAAGTTAGCAAGTGATTTACCCTTGAATCATAATGATCACGTTATTGCGCGTGATCTACTTGAAAATGAAGCCATTCCCGATGGCTATCAGCTCGTTCCAATCCGTGAACTGATTCAGTCATGGTCAACTACAGAATTTCTTCAAGCCAGTCGAGCAGTCCAACTATTAGAATGGCGACGTAATCATAAATTCTGTAGCCATTGCGGTCATATGACTGAAATTCACGCCAAAGAATACGCAATGGTTTGCCCAGCTTGTGGCTATCATCAATATCCTCGCGTTCAGCCTTGTATTATTACAATCATTACCAAAGGTAATGATGAAATCTTACTTGCGAAATCGGCGCATAATAAAAGTAATATGTACGGGCTAATTGCCGGATTTGTTGAAGTCGGAGAAACATTAGAAGAAGCTGTGCAACGAGAGGCTTTTGAAGAAGTCGGTTTAAAACTAAAAAATATTCGTTATATGTCGAGCCAACCATGGCCATTTCCAAGTAATTTAATGATTGCTTTTCATGCTGAATATGATTCAGGTGATATTCAATTACAAGTGGAAGAAATTAGCGAGGCTCAATTCTTTAAGTTTGATCAACTACCTGAAATTCCATTTAAAGGTAGTATTGCACATGCAATAATTATGCAAATCGTTGAGAATAAAAAAGCATCTTAATCAAGATGCTTTTTTATTTAATCTTCTAAAGCTTCATCTAAGAAATGCAAAATCGTTCGCTTGGTTTTGAAGTAATGACTTACAAAACTGGCCAAAGTCGCCACAATGGTAATGTGTCCAGTCTTAGGAATAATCATCACATGACTATGATTACCCTTTTCTCTCAATGCCTTATCAAGATCGAAACTATTATGATTACCAACCAACTGATCATTCTCAGCCATCAATAGATAATGTTTAATCTTATTCGGATTAATAAAATAATACGGCATCACTTGTTGGTACGATATTTTTGGATCAAATGCATGTTCAGATAAAGGATCATCTTTATAGTCAAAATGATACGGGCCAGCCAAACCCACAATTGCCTTAATATTATCTGTATATTTAAATTGCTGAGGCTGAGCAGAATACACCACAGACATCACATTAAAGGCACCCGCAGAATGTCCCATCAAAATGATGTTATCGGTTGAAATATTCAATTTAACTTTATTTTGATTCAAATAATGAATCGCTTGCGCTAGATCATCGACAAATGCTGGAAAGATATTCTCTGGAGCGAGTTGATAATTAATAACAGCAACATCAAAACCTTCTCGAGCAAAGGTTTCGCCAATGAATAAATAATCTCTCTTATTACCATGTTGCCATGATCCACCATGTACAAAAACAATCAAAGGTTTTTGTTTCTTTGGATTCTTGGTTCGATAAAGATCCAGTCGATTTCTGGCTTTTAATCCATAAGCAAGATGTTCTTCTTTTTCAAAAGTATCCTTTGGCGTCAGATAATTCATCGAATAGCTTGCTAAATCATACAGGCGAAATTCCTGATAAAAGTTTTTCGCCCGTATAACATTTTCTTGTACTTGTTGAATAAGTTGCTTCATAGATTAGGGTTTAGTCGGAGTAATAGTCGCTGGTTCAGTCTGATCAGGATCAATTGCAACTGGAGTTTCAACTAAAGGTTGTGTTGAAGCACCACCAATCATCGGTGTTGCTGCTGTAGCACTTGCTACCGTTCCCGATGGTTGATCAATATTATCAATCAGTGTCACGATTTTACTCACATTACCAACTTTTTGTAAGACATCATCTAAGTCTCTTATCTCAGCAGTATTTAAACGCCCCATCACATAAAGGATGCCATTTTCAGTATGAACTAATACTTTACTGTCAGATATAACAGGCGCTCTCATTAGCAAACCACGAGTATTTGCAGTCACAGTAGAGTCCTGCATAATCGTGTTGTAATTTACTTTATCACCAACAGTAATGTAGTTATGCACAGCTTTTACATCACTCATCGCTCTTAAATTGTCTTCTGCTAATTGTTTCAAATAAGGATCAGGAACTTGCCCTGTTAATAAAACATTACTATGAAAACTTTCAATATTGATGCGTGACTGCTTAAAGCGATGGTCTAATTTGTATAGGTTGATATTTGCAGTACGCTTGATTGAAGAATCAATAAAAACCTGCCCTAGACTACGTTCACCACTGCTTGTACCAACAGGCGCCGATCCTGTTCCACCAGAAATAAAACTCGCACATCCCGATAAACTTGCAACGCAAACCAACGTCATCGTTAAACGTTTCAACACTTGGCAAGACTCCCTATCCACTAACTTGTTCAATCTACTGCACTTGTCTTGAAATGACTCAACCGTATCTCAATCCAAAGTAAACGCATGTTTAATCCATTGCTGATCATACTTCAATTTTGAAAAATCTGGTTGTACTGTTTTTGCAAGTTTCTGTGGAAAATCAAAACAGATCACATCAAAACGACAGTCAAAATTGTAATAATTGGGGTATCTTTGTAAAAAGAACTGCGCCGTCTTAATAATCTTGCGTTGCTGCGAATACGAAATCACTTCACAAGCCTCTGCATAACTGCCTGCGGAACGAGCTTTCACCTCCACAAAAACCAGCTCATTTCCACGTTTGACAATCAGGTCAATTTCTCCAAAACGTGAATGGTAGTTTCCATGTACATATTGGTATTGCTGGGACTGTAAAAATAGCAATGCCGTTTGTTCTGCCCACTGTCCCAAAAGATGTTTGTGTTGTTCCATTGTGCCCATAGCTTATTTTAAAATTTGAATTTCATTTTTCTGTTGTTGATAACAATAAGGTTGCCTATCAATTTTTCCATCTTTAACGCTAATCTTACCTGTACGCCCTTCAAAGGAGAATTTATGCTCAGGGTTTTCTAATAATTGTTGACTTATCGTCCAAGCATCTCCTCCAAAAGCTAATAAACGTTGAAATGCCATTGTTTCTGGTTGTTTCTTATAGGCTTCGATTAAATCTGCCCATTGCCCATTATATAGCGCGGGTGTATCACAAAAACTTAAACCAATTGGAATAGATTGTCCCTGCTCAATACTCATCGGTGTGACGTAAATATTCTTTTCGGGTAATGTACCTAATTGTTCCAACCAATGTTGACTCCCTAGCAATAATACCCCTTCTTTACTTGATCGTTTTTGTGGTACTTCATCAACAAATTCTATTCTGATGAAAATTGATCCTTTAGTGCAGAAAGCAAAAGTTCTGTTGCTGACTCAGTTCGTGTTTCTCAAACGATAAAAAGCTTTTTGATGCGATCTTTTTGAAAACGATGATTTAATGCTTTGACTCGCTCGCGCCATCGTACCCGATTCAGGTAGAATCACCAGTACGTCCGCATAAACTGGACTCATAGATGCTGCCAAACACAGTAGCAACCAATATTTTTGATAAGACATGAGGGAGTTACCTTTTATGAGTGCTCAATTATTTGTTGTAGCAACCCCGATTGGGCACTTAGATGACATGACCTTTCGTGCGATTGATATTTTAAAGTCTGTATCGGTGGTTGCGGCAGAAGACACTCGTCAATCTGCTCAATTATTTAAACACTATAATATCTCAACACCGTTAACAGCGTGCCATGATCACAATGAAAGTAACAAAATTGATCAACTTATACAAAGAATGTTAAATGGTGAAAGTATTGCTCTGATTAGTGATGCAGGAACACCGTTAATTAGTGACCCTGGATTTAAGTTAGTACGCGCAGCACAAGAACATAAGATCCGCGTCATTCCAGTACCAGGTGCCTGTGCTGCAATTGCAGCATTGAGTGCTGTAGGTTTACCAAGTGATCGCTTTAGTTTTGAAGGTTTCTTACCGTCAAAGGCTTCACAACGAATTAGCCAACTTGAAAAACTAAAAGATGAGACACAAACACTCATTTTCTATGAAGCGCCACATCGTATTTTAGACAGTGTAAAAAATATGGCTGAGGTATTTGGTGAAGATCGACCTGTAGGTTTTGCTCGTGAAATCACAAAGACCTTTGAAACTATTAAAAAAATGACTTTAAAAGAATTGGTCACTTTTATTGAAAATGATCACAACCAAGAGAAAGGTGAAATTGTAGTTGTGGTGGGTGGTGCCACTGCTGAAAAAGATATGGCGCAGGATAAACTGGATGAGTTGCTAAAACGCTTATTACAAGATTTATCAGTCAAGGCAGCATCTCAATTGGCTGCTGATTTGACAGGTATCAAAAAGAAAGTGGCTTATCAACGTGCTTTGGAATTGACTCAAGATAATAAATAATACTTAAAAAGATACGTAGGAAATGGCTATAGACTCATTACCCATGTTAGGTCCCCATGAAGGCAGAGAACTTGAATTGCTGCTTTCTGGTGAAAAACCAATTGCCTTTTTTTATGAAGGCATTCCTGATGAGTTTTTGCCTTATCTTGAATCAGGCATTTTAAAATCCCGAACCAAGGCCACTACAACTCGCATCCCCAATATACAAATGGAAAATATTCTTATTTATAAGGATGTTGCAATAGAGCAAGTGGATGAATTGATATCGGTCATTGAACTATCCCTCAATCAACCGAAAGCAGGATTTGTACCAGAGCTTGAGCGAAGAATTGGTCAATTGCTGGGCTATCGAGAGGAAGATATTGAATTCTATTTACAGCATCTTTCCAGAAACAAGAAATAAGCATACCAAACACATATTGCTGCCTTCATGGAATGGATAAGGCATCAATACTCTCCAGAATGCACAATGTGGGATTCTTAAAGCACTGTAATGTGGACACAAATCACATCAATATCAAAAAGCACCACAGTCGTGATGCTTTTAAATCTTTTCAGCTTATTCGTGGGTCTCACCCGGTGGCACTTCGGTAATACGCCCACCACGTGCCAAAAACGCTGCAACCTCATCTTCTAGAGCTTGGCGTTGTTTCTGTTTAGCAGTCACTGTTAAGGTTTCTGCTTCAGCCAAATCTGCGTCATTGACACTTGACTCTTCGCTATCCGCACCACTTTCTGCAGCTTTCGCTTCTTCATCGTCTACCGCAGAATCTTCAGTGTTTTCGTCGTAATCATTCATTTCCGTCATATTACTCTCCCCACAATGACTAAACTCTCATCATCGTTATTTGGTCATCAGAACTTGATGAAATTTAACAAGCTCTTCTCATTTATCAAAGCAAAATATTCATTAAATTGTGCTTTTTATAACCAAATTCACTCTGATTTATAAATGATTGTTTAAAAAATATCTACTGTTTTTTAGCAAGCATAACGAGTGTGCTGTAAAGCCCCTAATCCATTCGCTTGTCGCATAAAGCGATCTTTAAACCAATCGAATTGTTCAACTTGTTTTAGACCAAAATTTCGTGCCCAAACAAACGGAAATAATTCTGAACTTTCCAACCAACCAATTGCGGACATACTGTGCATCATGGCATCATTCTGGCCTTTACGTTGGTGTTCATAACGCAATAACGTTTGCTCATTGGCCCACACACCACGTTTTAAATCGTGCAGTAGAACATCACACAATACCGCAGCATCCAGACAGCCAATATTTACACCTTGACCAGCCAAAGGATGAATCACATGTGCTGCATCGCCAATCAAGGCTAAACCAGATTTAATATAACGCTGCGCTGCGCGAGCTTTTAGTGGAAACTGTGCTCTAGAACGAACCGCAACTACTTTTCCCAACATTTGCAGACTTTCTTGAGTCAGTAAGCGCATAAAGTCTTGATCATTTAATTCCGAATATTCATCGGCATAATCATCGGGTAAAGTCCAGACAATCGACTGCCAATAACCATTCTCTTGTGCATCCAAACTCGCCATTGGTAAATATGCCAGTGGACCTGTCGGTAGGAAAATTTGACGAGCCACATATTGATTCGGTTGTGTGGTTTTAATCGCGCAACTGATGGCAGCCTGTTTGTAATCCAGTACATCTAAATCGATATAGGCTTGCTCACGAACAAAAGAGTTCGCACCATCTGCACCAATCAGCAACTTGGTTTTTAGTGCCGTGCCATCCGCCAATTGAATTGACCAGCCTTGTGGAATCTGCTCAATTCGAATCACTTTGACTTGGGTACGATAGTCTTTAAGCTGCTGCAACATTTTCTGTTGAATCGCAACATTCAAGACACTTGGCTCAACCATCGAACCCAAAGCCTGATCTGATTGAGGTTGCTGTTCAGATGCATGGCCAAAATTAATTTCACCATAGCCATTTTTATTCCAGACCTGCATGCCTGAATAGGGCATTTGACGTGCTAAACCATTCCAAACATCGACTGTTTTAAGTAAGTGAATCGTCGCCTGACTCAGTGCCAATACTCGAGGATTCATCACAGCCAAAGTTTTGTCTTGATCTAGCACAGGTGCAGCATCAAGCACTGTAGCTTGCACCCCACCTTGGGCTAGCAATAAAGCGGTTAGACCACCGACTAAGCCACCGCCAACAATCACAACATCTAACAGCTCACTCATGCTTTTAATCCCATCGCATAGTTAGCAACCAAAGGTTTAACACCCGGAATCACATCAAATGCAATCAGTCCAGTATTACGTAATAACTTGAGAATTGGATTTTGATTACTAAAACCACGTACCACTGAATCACAGAACTTAATCACCCTTTGCTGATCAGTTAAGCGTGCTTGTTCATAAGCCAATAAATTTTCTGGAGCACCAATATCATCGGACTTCGCCAATTGCTCCATCAAGAAACGAACCAACACATCTGCATCACGTAGACATAGGTTAAAACCTTGCCCTGCCACTGGATGGATGGTATGTGCGGCATTACCCATCAACACCACACGCCCAACGGCTTGCTTATGTGCCAAGACCTGAGCCAGTGGATAGCTAAAGCGCTTACCCGTTTTTTCAAACTTACCTGCACGATCACCATAGGTTTCCTGTAAAGCATCCAAGAAATGCTGATCATTTTCCTCACCTAACCATTCTGCCTCAGTACCTTTTTTTACAGGCCAAACCACTGAACGGCGGTATTCACCCGGTAAAGGTAACAGGGCCAATGGCCCTAAAGCACTAAAACGCTCAAAGCCAACTTGTTGATGTGGTTTCGAGGTTTGTACGGTGGTGACGATTGCCACTTGATCATAATCATGTTCATCGACACCTACCCCAATGGCTTGGCGACAAAATGAATCACGACCATCAGCAGCAATCACCAACTTGGATTTTAAGGAATGGATATATTCACTATTACGCATGGCTTCAATCTGGACTTGATCTGCATCTTGTGTGAGTGAGGTGACTTGCACACCATCAATCAACTCAATCAAAGCTTGTTGACGAACTTGGGTCAGCAACACACGACCCAACCACGCGTTTTCAATCACTTGCCCAAAGCTTTCTACTTTTTCTTGTTCAGCAACTAGGCGTGCCTTACCAAAGCTGCCTTGCTCGGTGATATGCACTTGTAGAATTGGTGTTGCATGTTGTTGTAAGGCTTCCCACAAACCCAATTTTTGATAAATCTGTACGCTGCGGCGTGACAATGCGGTGTTACGCGCATCAAAGCTAGAATGATAAGGGGAAGCGTTCTCGTCATCGTAATTTGGATATTTCACAGCTTCTAATAACTTTACTGCGATATTAGATTTTGCCAACATTAAGGCAAGGCTGAGTCCAACCATACCCCCACCGACAATGATGACTTGTTGCTGCATAATATTATTCCTTATCAGTTTTTCATGACTTGATGTTTGGAGACTATCTTACTCTAACTCAAATTGAGATTGGAATTTGTACTTTGTTTGGTCAGTGTTTTATTTTAATTCGACAAATAAAAAAGGCTTATCCTAGAATAAACCTTTAGATCAATATTTCTGACTTAACTAGCCATTAATTGCTCAATTTCTTCAACAGTTTTCACTACATTTTTGGTCAAAACCAATGGACCACTTTCAGTCACAACAATATCATCCTCGATACGAATGCCGATACCCCGCCATTTTGCATCAACTGTTTCATCATCGGGTGCAACATATAAACCAGGTTCAACAGTGACCACCATACCTGCTTCATAAGCACGCCAATCTTCGCCAGTCTTGTACGCACCGACATCATGCACGTCCATACCGAGCCAATGACCTGTACCATGCATAAAGAATTGACGGAATGCTTCACTCTCAACCAACTCATCCACATTGCCACTCAGCAACCCAAGATCAACCAAACCTTGAGTTAAAATCTTGACAGCCACTTCATGTGGATATTTATAGTGATTGCCAATACGAGTTGCATCAATGGCAGCCAATTGAGCATCTAAAACAATATTATAAAGTGCTTTCTGTTCAGGACTAAATTTGCCATTTACAGGGAAAGTCCGCGTAATATCCGATGCATAAAACTCATATTCACATGCTGCATCAATCAAGACCAAATCGCCATCGTTTAATGGCTTGTTATTTTCAACATAATGCAAGATACAAGCATTTTCACCACCACCGACAATGCTGTTATAAGCAGGTACACAACCATTTTTACCAAAGATATAATTGAGTTCTGCTTCAAGTGCATACTCCATCACATTCGGTTTAACAGTTTGCATGGCACGGGTATGCGCCTCTGCACTGATATTCGATGCGATCTGCATCAATTCAATTTCTTTTGCTGATTTTTTCAAGCGCATTTCATCAACAATACGGTCTAACTGAACCACTTCAGCGGGTGCAGCGCCACCACGACGTTGTTGTGCATCTGCCTTTTGAATCCATTGGCTGACACGTGCATCAAATTCCGCATTTTGGCCAATACGATAGTAAAGACGCTGTTTATTTAATAATTTGTCAATAATTTCTTCATCGAGCAGATCAATTGCATACGCTTCATCTGCATCATAGATTTCAATCGCACCATCAATCCCAGCACGATAGCCATTCCAGATTTCCATTTCACGATTACGTTCACGGCAGAACAAGCTATAGCTATATTCCTCACCTTCTTCAAAAGTTTCAATGATTGCAACAGCTTCTGGTTCTGCGAATCCAGTCAGATAATAAAAACTACTGTCTGCACGATATTTATAATCCGCATCGCGATTACGATACATTTCTGCTCGAGTCGCAATAATTGCAATGCTATTGCTGCCTATTTGTTTAGCAAGAAGATCACGACGTTGTTTGAAATCGGCTTGACTTAATTTCATATTATCCTACAGCTAGAAAGTCCCTCTTTTATAAAGAGGGATTTAGGGAGATTTAAAACCGCCTTAACTCGGACGATGTGGGGTGAACATTTCGACAACCGTTTGCGGATCAGTCGCCTGATTATCTTGATTTCTGCTTTTGGCATGAAAATTTTGTAACAAAGAACTTTCAGCCACAGCAATCTTTTTACGACCAATCGACAAGCTCACAGGAATCAGGCGTACAAACTCATACAATTCCTGATAGCTTTCTTCGCCTTCTTCATCATTATCAGAGTCTTCAAACTCAACTGCTGCAACATCTTGTAAATGTTCAATCAGCTCTTGTTCTTCACCACGAATATGACCTGAAGCCAAACCAAAACCGAGGACTACGCCTGCGCACCAATCAGCTAAAGCTTGCACACGATCTACAAGCAAATGGCTATCATCTGGAAGCATAGGCAAATAATCTAATTCATCATCTGACAAAGCATGAGCAACGTCTTCTGCTTCATCCGTTAAACTTTCGAGTGCTTCTGACTGTAAAGCTGGCACGTTGAGGGTGTTTAAAATTTGTGACCATTCATCGGTGGTTGGCGCTTGTGTGACACAAACTATACCTGTGAGTAAACCGTGTAACTCACTTGGGCTTGAAATTTCTTCAATCCCATCAAAATGGGCATTCCATTCCGTCCAACCTGAAATATCGTCTTGCATTCGTTTATCCAATCTCTATACTGCTGTATATATTACCTTTGATTGCAACTCTGTGCGACCTTCGTTATGTTAGAACAATTACAGCGTCTACAAGCGCATATTGGTGTTTTAAAAACACGCTTACATCATTTAGAGCGAGAGAATACTTCGCTTACTGAGGCTAAACAACTCGCTGAAACTGATCATCATGCACAAGTTGTGCAGAAAAATAGCATCATCACGCAAAAGCAGGAAGAAGTTGATAACTTAACTGAACAATTGTCTCAGTTACAAGATCAATTTAAACAACTGAATCAAGATGCAACAACTTTAGCGGAACGTTATAGCCGCTTAGAGAAAAGCACCACTGATTTAAAAAACCGCTTCCAAGAGATTTTAGCTGAGCGTAATGACTTACGTGTAAATAAAGAGAAGTTACAAGTACAGCAACGTCATAGTCAGCAGGAAATTCAGGACTTGCAGCAGGACCGTGATCGTTTGCTACAAAAAAATGAGTTGGCAAAATCTAAAGTTGAGGCGATTATCCAGCGTCTGGCTGTTCTTGGTACAGCACAGGATCAACATGCACAAGAGATTCAGCAACTTGCCCACCCAAATGCTGAAACACAAGAGGAAAACTGATCATGAGTGAACAAGTGACAGTAGAACTTCGTTTAATTGAACAGACTTTTCGCTTAAATACCACTGAAGATAAACGTGAAGAATTAGAGCGTGCAGCTGAACTACTGAATCAAAAGTTTCAGGATATGCGACGTAATGCTCCTCGTGTAGAACACAATAAATTAGTCATTATGGTTGCCTTACAGATGGCACAAGATGTCTTTAGTTTGAATAAATCTTTGCAGGAATATGCTCACTGTGAGCGCCTACTTCAAACCATCTTGGAAGATGTCGAACAAACTGTTGAGTAAAATTGCACAAAGCCTCATCAATTAATAATTATCTTTACAAGTAGCGATTGTCATCGTGTAAAGATCGGTTATACTAAAACTGTCTCTAGGGTGTTCGCCAGTACGTCTAGTCCCCTGCCGATACTTAAATTTATGGATGTGTCCTGTATATTTTGAGTGTATGCCTACCCCGAGTAGGAAACCCAGTAAGTATGCGTCACCTCCACCTTGAACTCATCGGGTTCAGGGTAACGACCATGCAGCGGCATCTCTGGAGCAACTTTTTTAATTATAAAAATAATGATTTCACCTCAAGTATTTTTTAATAAACTATTTATTTTGAATAGAATTTGTACTGTTAAATTAATCCCCATTAAATTTTCTAAATCTTTTTTATAATAGTTCATAAGGATGCAGCGTTGGATGGCTGCATCGGAGTAGGTTTGATTTCGCCCTTGTTTGCCTTTTGATGGAGCATACCATTGCGTAGCAGGATCAAACCAAATGGCAATATTTCCACGATGAATGAGTGCTCGGTTATATGTTGATGATGTCAGTTGGGTCAAAATAAAACCCCTACTCTCAATTTATGAGAATAGGGGCTTTATTTTTCTTAAAATGAATTATGATTTATTCAAACGTAAAGCATTCACCACAACAGAGAGCGAGCTTAATGACATTGCTACAGCAGCAAACATTGGTGTGAGCAATAATCCTGTTAGTGGATAAAATAAACCTGCTGCAACAGGAACACCTAATCCATTATAAACAAAAGAGAATGCAAGATTTTGCTTCATATTTTTTACCCCTAATTTTGCCATATGAACTGCTTGTGCAACCCCTTGAATGTCCCCTTTAACTAAAGTCACTTGCGCTGTTTGCTTGGCAATATCTGTTCCTGTTCCCATCGCAATACCAACATTCGCCTGCGCTAGTGCTGGTGCATCGTTGATACCGTCCCCAGCCATTGCCACAATTTTTCCCTGAGCTTGTGCTTGTTTCACAATTTCAAGTTTTTGCTTAGGATCAAGATTGGCATAGACTGTTTTAATACCTAAAACATCTGCAACCATATTTGCATTTTTCTGATGATCACCAGTTGCCATAATTACTTCAATTCCATCAGCATGTAGTTGATCAATCAAAGTTTTGGCATTTTGTTTGATTGCATCATGAATCGAAATATAGGCAATCACTTCTTGTTCTGACATCAAAAAACTAAACACATCGCCTTGTGCACGTTTTTGATCCAACTCATGGATTAAATCAGCATCTAAGGTCAACGCCAACTGTTCAATAAGCTTCTGACTACCAATATACAGGGTCTGGTGATCAATGTTTCCTTTCACACCAAAGCCTGCGACATCTTCAAAATCAGAGACATTGAGCAATTGATTTAGATCAACCAGTTTAGTTAATGTCTGTGCAATTGGATGTGTCGAATATTGTTCAATCGATGCAATCCATAACTCAATTTGTGTCTGGCTATACGCTTCAGATAAAGGCCGAATCTCTTTTAAACTTGGTTTACCCTCGGTCAATGTTCCTGTTTTATCAATAATCAAAGTATTGACCTTGCTTAAGGCTTCAATTGCTTCTGCATCTTTAAACAGCACACCTTTTTGAGCTGCTCGACCCGTGGTTGCCATCACTGACATTGGCGTTGCCAAGCCAAGAGCACATGGACAAGCAATAATCAAAACAGCGACTGCACACATTAAAGCCAAATCAAACTGTGCTTTCCCAAATACCATCCACGCAATAAAAGTCAGCACACTGATACTGAGTACGGCGATCACAAAATATTTTGCAACCACATCTGCAATTCGTTGCAATGGTGCTTTGGAGCGTTGCGCATCAGCGACAGTTTGGATCATTTTGGCTAATGTCGTGTTCGTACCCACAGCAGTTGTTTGGATTCGAATAGCGCCTTGTTGATTAATTGTCCCGCCAATCACTCGGTCATCTTTTTCCTTTTTCACAGGAACAGGCTCACCTGTCATCATGGATTCATCAACATAGGTCTTTCCATCAACGACTAGACCATCTAATGGAATTTGCTCACCCGATGATATTTGCAAAATATCACCTTGTTTGACCATCGCTATATCTACTTCAACAACTTGATCATGCTGCACAAGTTTCGCTTTAGCAGGTTGTAAACGTAGTAAAGCTTTTAATGAATTTGCTGTTTGTGAACGTGCTTTTAGTTCTAAAATTTGACCCAGTAAGCTCAACGAAACAATCATACATGCTGCTTCAAAATACACAGCAACACCATGCCCTGTTTTCGCTTCAATAGGGATTAATGATGGAAAAATCGTGGCAATAACACTATAAATAAATGCTGCAAGTACCCCAACACCAATCAAACTCCACATATTCAGATGTCCTGTTTTATAGGACACCCAACAACGCTGTAAAATGGGATAACCCGCCCATAGCACCACAGGCAAACTTAAAAGAAGTTCAATCCACGGCTGAACATGTGGCGAAATAAAGGCATGAATATGTGAACCCATGGCCAAGATCATCACCAACAAACTCAAAGGTAATGTAGTCCAAAAACGTCGACTAAAATCTACTAACTCAGGATTTGGTCCATCATCCAAAGTGGGTTGCATCGGCTCAAGTGCCATCCCACAAATTGGGCAAGTTCCTGGCCCTTTTTGTACAATTTCAGGATCCATTGGACAGGTATAATCCATATCCATTGCCTCCTCAGGTACAGGACGCTGATCGACTGGAATTAGATAAAATTCAGGATCATTTTTAAATTTATATAAACAAGATGAATTACAGAAATAATAGGTTTTACCTTGATAATCTGTTTTTAAATCTGTCGTGATTTTGACTGACATACCACAAACAGGATCAATCTCTGTATCAACTAAATTGCTTTCACTTGAATGATCATGCTTTCCACCCCAACAAGAAGAAGATTTTTTAGCTTCATCTTGAATAGATGGTACTTCTGGTTTAGGGCCACAACATGAACTTAGTTTTTGCTTCGTTGGCTTAGGCTTACAACAAGAAGATGTTTGAGCTAATTCAATAGACAGCTCTGATTCACTTTCACAACATGAACCTGCTTTTTGTTGAGGCTGCTTAGCACAGCAAGATGATGTCAATTTTAGATCTTGATCTGATTTTAAATAATTTTCAGGTTTTGAGCTGAATTTCTGTTGGCAACCTGCTGAACAGAATAAATAGCGGATACCTAGATAATCAAAATAGTACTGCGAATTTTCAGCGACTGTCATACCGCAAACTGGATCAATATATTCGTACACAAGCGGTACTTCATTTTTAGAATGGCATGAAGATGGTTGTTGAGTCATGACGACACCTATCTTTTCTTTCTCGATAGGACTAGGATAAAGTCTGTACCTAGGTACAGAGTCAAGTGCTTTTTTACTATCCCAACAAAGGTATGAGAAAATGAACCTTACAATCGGAAAACTAGCAAAATCCTGCCACGTTAATGTCGAAACCATTCGTTATTATCAACGTATAGGCTTAATGCGAATACCTGAAAGTACTCAAAGTTACCGACATTATAGTCAGCAAGATTTAGAGACCTTGAGCTTTATTCAGAAAGCGAAGGATGCTGGATTACAACTGAATGAAATTAAAGAATTGCTCACATTGAATTTAGAAGATCGCATCCAAGTCAGACATGTTATTGAACAACGATTGAGCAAGATCGATCAAAGAATTCAGGAACTTATGGGTCTTAAGCAAAGACTTTCCACATGGTTACACGAGTGTAAAACGACAGAAAATGAATGTTGCCCAATATTGATGGAACTCAAACAATAAATTCCATCAATCAATCTAGACAGTTGAATCAATACTCATCAAAAAAGTACATAACATTAGATAAATGACCAAATCACATTTTCATCCTTCTGTTTCAATAAGAAACTGGTTTGGTAATCATCGGCGACGATGAGATGCTGATTAGAGATCATCATTACTTTCAACAGCGTATCATTGTGATAAACCAAATCATTTTTACCTTCTTTAGTTAAGATAAGCATTTGATCTAAGACAATTACATTTTTTGAATCAAACATACTTTTTCCCTCTAAACATTACCCTATGGTCTTTTCAATATTTTTATAAAGTGACACAGTGAATATCGTAACGAATGAAATAAAACACCCCATTCATAGCGCTAAAATATTCCTTTTAATTGTTTAAATATGTGAAATAACCAAGTATTTGCAATTTTCACAGCAAGATTATAGAGCACTTTTTACACAATTTGTGATATTTTTGCCATATAAAACCAAAATTTGTTATTTTATTCTTATTTTTGACAGCACACTGATTAAGTCTAGTGCTACAGCTGTGTGATTACTTTGAATTGTCAGAATCCAGAACTGACCAACAAGATTAGAGCTTCAATTTATTTAGATGCTTAAGCACACTTAAATCAAGTATGATTCTCGAGGCTTTGTTATATTTTGAATACGATGAATAGTGATTTACATGTACTCAGAAAAGATATTCGTTTAAAAAGAAAACGAGTGAATCGCTTTGAACATAAAAAAAGTGAGCAAGACGCTTTAAATCGCCTCAGATCAATACCTCAATTCAAGTGTGCAAAAAGCGTTGGATTATATCTTCATGCTTTTGGCGAAGTGCACACTCACAAACTCATTCAACTTTGTTTCAAACACAAAAAACTCGTTTACCTACCCATGATCTGCACGATGAATCAAGAACTTGTATGGGTAAAAATCAGCTCCAGTCAATATTTAAATAAACGCTTTTCCCATCATCCACTCGGGATGAAAGAACCCATGGCAAGTCGCGGTCATCATATTTCCATTTTGGATATTTTAATTATGCCTTTACTTGCCTGTGATCACTTAGGGACACGAATCGGCATGGGAGGTGGTTTCTATGATCGTACTTTGGCAAGTGCGCCGCATCGACCTTTTCGTTTGGGTCTCGCTCATACATTTCAATATATTGATCAAACTTTACCTAGACAAAAATGGGATCAACCGATTCATGGCTTACTAACACCTAAAAAGTTCTATATTTTCAAGCCTTAACCTTATTGTTCTAATATTTTTTAGAAAAAAAACCAACCAATTTAGTCTTTTTTTAATATTTTCTAAGTAAAAACCCTTGTAATTTTTGAAATGCACATCACTATAAAAAACATGGCAACACCGTTGTCACTCATTAGGAGTGCCCATGTCTGAATATATTTTAAATAATGAATCAAGCTTAGAGCCACAGGTTCCAAGTGTATTACCACTCTTAGCATTACGTGATGTTGTGGTCTATCCACACATGCAAATTGCGCTATTTGTGGGTCGTGAAAAATCGATCAATGCAGTGGATGTGGCTCGTAACGGTGACAATTTAGTATTTGTAGTTGCGCAAAAAGATTCGCTTACAGAAGAAATTGATCACGATAACCTCTATCAATATGGAACTGTGGCTAAAATCGTACAAGTCGTAAATCATGAAAATGATGAAAACTGCATCAAAGTACTGATTGAAGGTCTGCATCGTTCTAAATTAGAGCGCATCATTGATGGTGAAGAATACTTGACTGCCGAGCACAGTCTCAGTCCAATTACACTACCATTGGATAAGGAAGCCCAAGCAACTCGCTTAAACGAATTGCGTACCCTATTCGCTCAATATGCTGAAGCGAAATTACGTAATGCACGTGAACTTGTTGCAGCAGCAAATAAAATCGAAGACTTATTACAATTAATGTTCTTTGTTGCAACTCGTGTACCTTTAAATATCGAAGTGAAACAAAAGTTTTTAGAGCACGACGAGTTTGAAGCGCATTTGCAAGAGTTGATGAGCTACTTGATGAATCAATCTGCTGAACAGCAAATTGAACAAACGTTGCATGACAGTGTTAAACGTCAGATGGAAAAGAATCAACGAGAATACTTTCTAAATGAAAAAATGAAAGTTATTCAACGTGAACTTTCTGATATGAACGGCGGTGCTGAAGATGACGTTGCGGAAATTGAAAAACGTCTTGCTGAAGCAGATTTGCCTGAACATGTACGCAAAAAAGCTGAAGCTGAGTTTCGCAAACTGAAAGCGATGCAACCTGCATCGAGCGAAGCTGCCGTTGTTCGTAACTATCTAGAAGTCATTTTAGATACACCTTGGAATAAGGCGAGTAAAGTCAGCATTAACTTAGCGAAAGCACAAGAGATTCTTGATGAAGATCATTACGGCTTAGATGACGTCAAAGATCGTATTGTTGAATATCTTGCAGTGCAATCTCGTGTGAAAAAACTCCGTGGTCCTATTCTTTGTCTAGTTGGTCCTCCAGGTGTAGGTAAAACCTCACTAGGTGAGTCTGTTGCTAAAGCAACAGGTCGTGAGTTTGTTCGCATGGCGCTTGGTGGCGTACGTGACGAAGCTGAAATCCGTGGTCACCGCCGTACCTATATCGGTGCGATGCCGGGTAAAATTGTACAATCTTTAACAAAAGTTGGCGTGAAGAACCCACTGTTCTTACTCGACGAAATTGACAAGATGGCACAAGACTACCGTGGCGATCCTGCATCAGCATTATTGGAAGTACTTGATCCATCACAAAATAGCAAGTTCAACGATCATTATTTAGACCTTGATCTTGATCTTTCAGAAGTCATGTTCATCTGTACGGCTAACAGCATGAATATTCCTGAAGCATTGCTTGACCGTATGGAAGTCATTCGTCTACCAGGTTATACCGAAGATGAGAAAGTAAATATTGCTGAACGTTACCTTGTTCCAAAAGCGATTAAGAACAATGGTCTACGTGCAAAAGAATTGACTGTTCACGAAGAAGCAATCCGTGACATCGTACAACGTTATACACGTGAAGCGGGAGTCCGTAGCCTAGAGCGTGAAGTGTCTAAAATTGCACGTAAAGTGGTGAAAGAAGCCGTTAGCAAGAAGTCTAAAAACTTACAAGTTGATGTCACTTCTGCCAATCTTCCTGAATACCTAGGTCCGCACAAATTTGACTTTGGTATGGCTGAAGATGAAGCCCAAGTCGGTCGTGTAAATGGTTTAGCTTGGACTTCGGTAGGTGGTGAATTGCTTACTATTGAAGTTGCAGCCGTGAAAGGTAAAGGTAAATTCATTACGACGGGTTCGCTCGGTGATGTGATGAAAGAATCGATTACTGCTGCAATGACTGTAGTTCGTACTCGTGCTGATGAATTAGGTATTGAAGCATCACGTTTTGATGAAACTGATGTCCATGTTCACTTACCTGAAGGTGCAACGCCAAAAGATGGTCCATCTGCTGGTCTAGCACTCACAACTGCGCTTGTATCAGCATTTACTGGTATTGCGATTCGTCCAGACATTGCGATGACAGGTGAAACGAGTCTAGGTGGTCGTGCGATGCGTATTGGTGGTCTAAAAGAAAAACTTCTTGCAGCTCACCGTGGTGGAATTAAATTAGTTTTTATTCCACAAGATAACGTTCGTGACTTGGCTGAGATTCCTGACAATGTAAAAGAAGGCTTAGAAATCAAAGCTGTAAAAAGCATTGATGAGATCTTACCTTTAGCATTAACGGATACGCCGAAGCCTTTACCTAAAACGCCTATTGTTAAACCAGTAGAAGAAGCAAAGGCTGCGCGCCATTAAACAAGTAAGTAGATGAAAATTAAAGAGAGCTTCGGCTCTCTTTTTTTGTTACATAATTTGGTTGAAAAACAACCAATATATTGCATAATAAAATAGAGTCGATAAAAATAAAGATGAAGCTTGACTCAGTGAACCCATTTTTTAGTGTCATCCGAACTCCAGACTGATGACACTTTGATCGCAGCTCAAACGCAATTTTGAGCTGCATTTTTTATACAACGTAATCAATAAATACACTTTCAGCGACTATTCCCTTTCATGCTGATCACTATCGATAAAGAACACTGTTTATAATAGGCGTAATTTCTCGATCTATTTATTCTATGAAAATTCGTATTCTGACTATCGGACAAAAAATGCCTGCTTGGGTGTTAACTGGATTTGAAGACTATTTCAAACGCATTCAACCTTTTGTACAAACTCAAGTGATTGAACTCCCGATGGCAAAACGAGGCAAAAATGATTCCGAAGCAGATATTTTAAAATATTGTCAAATTGAAGGCGATAGTATTTTAAATGCACTTAAACCCAATGAAACCTTAATTGCCTTAGAAGTAGGTGGTCGAGAACTCAGTACAGAAAAACTGGCAGATACCATGAAACAATGGATGCTTGAAGGCAATGATATTGCTCTTGCGATTGGTGGTCCTGATGGACATTCAGACGCAGTTCGTAAAGCAGCAGCTTGGCATTGGTCTCTTTCTAAATTGACAATGCCACATCCCATGGTTCGTATTCTACTGATTGAACAACTTTATAGAGCGATGAGTATCAATCATAATCATCCTTATCATCGTGCTTAAAATTGTTCTGATTATAGAACAATCTGTTGATGTTTAAGGGCTGTCATTGTTCTCATGAATTTGTCACGATAATGATGTATTTCCAATCAGGTGCTTATCTATGAATTTCCAGACTTTACCCGGGTTATTTATTTCTCATGGTTCTCCCATGCTTGCACTTGATCCTGAACAAGTGGGTCCCGCATTGCATCGTTTAAGCAATAATTTACCAAAACCCCAAGCAATTATTGTGATGTCTGCTCATTGGGAAAGCCAAGCGCTAGAAGTGAGTACATCAACTCGAGCTCAAACGTGGCATGATTTTCGTGGTTTCCCCCCTGAACTTTATGAGATCCGTTATCCTGCTGCGGGCGCTCCAAAACTTGCTGAGGAAATACTGACTCTATTTGCAGAAGCAGATATTCCTGCACATGCAAATAGCACACGACCACGAGATCACGGTGTATGGATGCCTTTATTACATATGTATCCAGAAGCCGACATTCCTGTGATTGAAATTTCCTTACCCATCGAAATGAATGCTGACCAGATTTACAAAATCGGGCAAGTTTTAGCACCTTTACGTGAACAACAAATTTTATTAATTGGCTCTGGTAGCATTACCCATAATCTCTCTGAACTTTCATGGCATGCAGATGCTGAAGTTCCAATATGGGCAAGCACATTTCGGAATAGTGTAGTTAGTAAACTAAATCATCAAGATTATGACGCTGTGCTTAACTGGCCATCTTTACCCTACGTGCAACGAAATCATCCTACCCTTGAACATTTTGCCCCACTGTTTTTTGCGATGGGGACAGGCCATCGTTTTAGTATCGTGCATAGTAGTTTTTCAATGGGATCATTAGGTATGGATATTTATCGTTTTGATTAAAAACCAAACATCAGACTTTTCAAATGGCTTACTTATATTTGAGTAAGTCATTTCCCTAATCAATTTTCTTAAAATTTACAAATAGATATATTTAACGAACTTAATCCATAAACTGATTACATTTTATTTTTTTAAGAATACTTTAAGCTAATGACTGTTATTTATTTACTGTTGTTTGACTATGAAAATTAAATATTTAGTTGTTGCCTTATTACCGCTTTCTTTGATGGCGTGCCAAACTGTACAAAATGTAACTGATAATGTTATTTCTCAAATTAATACAACAGCAGCAAAAAATTTAACTGAATATAATTGGACTTATCAAGGTTCAAAAGCATCAAAACCTTTAGTTTTATCTTTCGATGATAATCAACGATTATCTATTCAAACTGGTTGTAATAATCAAGGCGGGACTTGGAAAGTTGAAGATAATACCATTGTAACCTCACCACTGGCATCAACAATGATGGCGTGTGCGGATGATTTAATGCAACAAGAACGCTTATCTGCTGATATTTTTAGTGAGAAAAAAGTTCCTTTCACACTCAGTACCCAAAATGATCAAGCGATCTTGACGATAACTGATAGTAAAGGTCAAAAATATACGTTCCTTGGTAAAATGACAGCTGAAGCAAAATACCAGTCTGAAGCTAAAATCGTTTTCCTCGAAATTTCACCACAAACTAAATCATGTACGGGTGTAGCACCACAAACTTGTATGCAAGTTCGTGAAATTAAATATGACGATAAAGGCATCAAAACATACGCTGATAAAAATTGGTCACTTTACTATGGTCAAATCGAAGATTTTGAACATAATCCAAACCAACGTGTAATCGTTCGAGTTAAACGTTTCGACATTAAAAACCCTGCTGCCGATCAATCAAGTATTGCAGATGTGTTAGATATGGTGGTTGAACAAGAAATCGTGAAAAAACCATAATTTTAGCCAGTTAAAAAAATCCGATGTTTCAACATCGGATTTTTTTATGGAAATCCCCTCTTTATTAAAGTGGGATTTTGGGAGACCCTTAATAAATACCCTGCGCAAGAATGGCATCTGCTACTTTGACGAAACCAGCAATATTTGCACCATCAACATAATTGACAGTACCATCTTCTTTGGTCCCATATTTTAAGCAATTGGCATGAATATCTTTCATGATGGCATGTAAGCGTTCATCAACTTCACCATGTGACCAACCAAAACGTAACGCATTTTGAGACATCTCAAGACCAGAAGTTGCAACTCCGCCCGCATTTGATGCTTTACCTGGTGCATACAAAATCTTAGCTGCGATAAATCGTTCAACTGCGTCCAAGGTAGATGGCATGTTGGCTCCTTCTGCAACACAGATCACACCATTTTCTAGTAATAATTTTGCATCTTCTGCACCTAGCTCATTTTGAGTGGCACAAGGTAATGCGATATCAACAGGAATATGCCAAGGGGTTTTACCCTCAAAATATTCAAAACCATGCTTCGATGCAAACTCTGAAATACGTCCACGCTTGATATTTTTCAGCTCCATCACTTCGGCAAGTAATGCATCAGTAAAACCATTTTTTACAAAAACAGTGCCATTCGAATCTGACAGAGTCACCACTTTTGCACCCAAAAACATAGCTTTTTCAGCGGCAAATTGCGCTACATTTCCCGAACCCGAAATCGAAACCGTTTTTCCTGCAAAGCTATCACCACGAGTTTTCAGCATTTCTTCAGCAAAATAAACAGTGCCATAACCCGTCGCTTCTGGACGCATTAAACTTCCGCCAAAAGAAATACCTTTGCCCGTAAAAACACAAGCCGTATCATTACTCAGCTTTTTCATCATCCCCGCCATGAAGCCTACTTCACGACCACCAACCCCGATATCACCTGCTGGAATATCGGTATCTGATCCTAAATGACGATATAACTCCAACATTAACGCTTGGCAAAAACGCATAATTTCAGCTTCTGACTTTCCTTTTGGATCAAAGTCTGAACCACCTTTACCACCCCCCATAGGGAGAGTCGTTAATGCATTTTTAAAAGTTTGCTCAAAACCCAAAAATTTTAAAATCGATAAATTTACTGAAGGATGAAAACGCATGCCACCTTTAAATGGCCCAATCGCTGAATTAAATTGAATCCGAAAAGCTCGATTTACATGAGTTTGACCTTGGTCATCCATCCACGATACACGAAATTGAATAACACGTTCAGGCTCAACCAAACGCTCTAACAAACCGTATTGAGCGTATTTAGGATTTTTCTGTATAAAAGGCCATAAACTCGTCATGACCTCTTCTACTGCTTGTAAAAACTCAGGTTGATATGGATCTCTAGCTTTAACATACTCCAAGAAATCATTTAAGCTATCGTATTTCAACTCTCACCCCCAGATAGTGATTTAATTTAGTGCAAAAAATGCACCAAAATAGAATATTAAACACATTTAATACCCTTTATGATCAACTCTCAACCCAATCTTCATAAATAATATTTTTTATTATTTTAAATCAATATCTTACTCTAAAAAATATTCATTATTTTTATAATAAATATTCAAAAAAATAGCTTAAATAAGCATTTAACCTAGTAATAAGGCATTAGAAATCATTCGAAATACAAGATTTAGCACTAAAATAAAACAATATTAGCACTATAAAATTGCAAAAATAAAAATCTATAAAAAGTAGATTTAAGCAACGATTGCCGCCGATTAAACTATTCTTTGCTATAATAACGACATTGTTTTTATCTTATCTTCTTTCATGTCAGTTTCAGCACAACAACTCTCTCTTATCGTTCAAGTAGACCAACTTTTACCACAAACGCAATGTGGTTTATGTGGACATCGTGATGGTTGTTTACCTTATGCAAAGTCGATCGTGGAAGGTGAAGATGCAAACAAATGCGTTCCTGGTGGGCAACCCGTTGCAGATGCACTTGCAGCATTATTAAAAAGACCAACAATGATTGCGGAACCGAGTGTTTGGGATATTCAAGCAGATGGTCGACCGCAACAAATGAAAGCGATAATTCGTGAAGATGAATGTATCGGGTGTACTAAATGTATTAGTGCCTGCCCTGTTGATGCCATTATCGGTAGCGGAAAATTAATGCATAGTATCTTGACTGATCTATGTACAGGTTGTGAGTTATGTATTCCACCCTGTCCTGTAGATTGTATTGATCTGGTCGAAGATTCCAATCCATTACCTACAGTTCAACAGCGTACCCTTGAACAAGATGATCTAAGACATCGTTACTATGCGCATATTCAACGAGAAGAAAAACGTCGTTTGAGTCGTAAAGGACCGATTGTCCGTGCTGAAATTGATACCGAATTTTTTGCTCAATTTTCTCAAGCACTTAACAATGTACCCTTGATCACACTCATGGATAAACCAAAAGAAAATCCTGTATTAGATGCAAAAACGACAATTGAACTTGCGAAAATTAGAACGCAAATCAAAAAGTTAGAAAAGCAGTTAAGTGTACGTGCAGATGAATCAAAGAAAACACAATTACTTGATTTACAACAACGTTTAAATGAATTACAGGGAATCTAAATGCCTGTCAAAAATATGACCAAAAAACAAATTCAGACTTTTTTTGAACGTTTACGTACGCAAAGACCACATCCCCAAACTGAGCTGAACTACAGCTCTCCTTTTGAGTTACTGATTGCTGTTTTGCTTTCTGCGCAAGCAACCGATGTCAGTGTCAACAAAGCCACTGATAAACTCTATGCCGTTGCCAATACTGCACAAGCTATTTTAAATCTTGGGGTTGATGGCTTAAAAGAATATATTAAGACGATTGGCTTATATAACGCTAAAGCTGAAAATGTGATCAAAACTTGTCAGATTTTAGTTGACCAATATCAAGGACAAATTCCAGAAACGCGAAAAGAACTAGAAGCTTTACCAGGTGTAGGGCGTAAAACGGCAAACGTCGTGCTCAATACCGCCTTTGGCCACCCTACCATGGCAGTCGATACCCATATTTTCCGTGTTGGCAATCGTACTGGTTTGGCAGTAGGTAAAAATGTTTTAGAAGTCGAAGATCGATTAATTAAGGTTATTCCTAAAGAGTTTATTATTGATGCTCATCATTGGCTGATCTTGCATGGACGTTATTGTTGTATAGCACGTAAACCTAAATGTGCTGAATGTATCGTATCCGATGTCTGCAACTGGCCTGATCGTTTTGAATTTGGAGCCGTAAAAACAATTCCAACAAAAAACCTCAGTTAATCCTGAGGTTTTTTACGCTGCTGTAATTTGGGGTGTAGCTGACGTTCTCGACCATTTTTCTTATTTTCCAAAGCCTGTTGTTTCTGCACATGGCGCAGCATTTTTTGACTTTGATACAATAAAAACAACAGTAAAGCTAAACTTAAAATTACCACCACAATCAAAATAATTTTCAGCAACGAAGTATCCTCAATCAGCTCACATGTTTCGACTTGCATACCGAAACTTCATCTTCATGTTCTATTATGTCAGATTTTGCTGGGTTGCATACCATGCATGAATATCTCGTTTTTCAATAGCCGTCGCCATGAGTTCTGGAAATTGATCAGGTGTGCAGGCAAACGTTGGAATCCCCATATCCGCAAAGATCTGTGCATGTTGAGTATCGTACCAAGGTGCACCTTCATCAGACAATGCCAGTAGCGCAATCACTTGCACACCACTATCTAACATTTCAGCCACTTGCTTGAGCATTTGCTTAGCATCTCCACCTTCACACAAATCACTGATAAGAATAAAAATGGTATCTTCTGGGCGAGTGATTTTACTACGACAGTATTTAATTGCTTTCGCAATATCGGTTCCCCCACCCAACTGTGTGCCGAACAACACATCCACAGGATCTTCGAGCAAAGGGGTTAAATCGGCTAGCTCCGTATCAAACACGATCATTTGTGTACTGACTGCACGAATACTTGCCATCACTGCCGCAAAAACACTGGAATAAATCACGGAAGGTGCCATCGAACCACTCTGATCAACACAGAGTACAATGTCTTTTAAAGCCGTTTGTTGACGTGGATGACCATGTAACTCATGTGGAATAATCGTTTTAAAATCTTCCTGCCAATGTTTCAAATTAGACTGAATGGTGCGCTGCCAATTAATGTCTTGCATGCGTTTAGGACGGCGTGTATGTGCTGAGCGATTAATACTGCCTCGAATCGCTTGCTGTAATGGTTGCTTTAGACGATTTTCAAGTTGCTCTACCAACTGACGTACCACGATGCGCGCGGTTTCTTTGGTTTTTTCAGGCATCAAATGATTGAGTGAAATTAAGGTAGAAACTAAATGAATATCGACTTCTACACTTGCCAACAATTCAGGCTCTAACAACATTTGTTGTAAATTCAAACGCTCTAAAGCATCTTTCTGAATAACTTTTACCACAGAAGATGGGAAATACTGGCGAATATCCCCTAACCATTGTGCCACTCTAGGACTAGAATGCCCCAAACCACCACGGCGATTAGGCTGTTGTGCCTGATAAAGCTCATTCAGACATTCTTGCATTTTGGTATCTTGCACCGACCAATTCGGTAAATGCGAGGTCGAATTGGGGACTTGCCCTAAAATTAATCGCCAACGTCGTTCTTGTTCCGCAAGATCAGGTTGCTCTAAAGTGATCAGTTCTTCATTCATATTCATCACTTAAACCTCGACAGCAACAGGCTGTAAATACGCGTAAATTTCATCTAATACCGTTTGAGCACGTGTAATATCTAAAGTACCGACCTCTTGTTTGACTGCGGTCGCTTTCTGCGTCACTTTCTGAATTAATTGCTGTGCTTCAGCAGGGCTAAAACTTGAAGCTGTTCTGGCCAAAATTGGCAATAACTCAATGAATTGCTGTTCTTGTAATTGATTGACCCATTGGCTCACGGTGTCCCAAAGACTTTGCTCATGAATCAATAACAAAGCTTGATGGGTCAAGAAACCTTCAAACCAAGCCGCACTATAATCTGCCGTCTGCCCAATCGACAAAGCTCGAGACAGAAATCCCTGTGTTTGCTCCACATCAATCAAGTGCTGTTCTCGTGCTAAACGCACACAACAACCATGCAAATAACCTTGCATATGTTCCAACTGCAATAACTGATGTAAGGTCTCTTGCCAGAGCTGTAGCAATTCATCTTGTTGTAATTGTTCTAAAAGCTCATATAAAGTTTGTAGTTGTTGGGCAAATTGCTGAGCCATTTCGGCATTCAGTTGTACACAATAACTTGGCAAACTCAACATCAAACGAATCGCTAAATGTTCTACCACTTGATGTAAATGTTGCATTGAAAATTGGCGCACACTGCCATAACGAATTGCCGTAATAAGCGGCTTTAATGTTGCCAAAATAATGCTTGGGTCTTGATGCTGAGTGGTGAGCTCATTCAATTTATCCAAAGCCAAATTTAGGCTTTGATCCAAACCAGACAATAAAATGTTCTCGATCAGTTGCGCAATTTGCGCCACATCTTCACATTGTCTAATCTGATGTTCGACATAACTTTGTGTGGCAAGCTGAATGCTATTTCCCCACAACGACATTTCATTCAGATATAAACTAGTTTCAGGCTGCCAAGACAACTGCCAAACTTCTTTAAAGTTACCTTGCTTTGAGCCTGCACCAGCTAACTCTGCCCAAGCGAGACCCAGTAATTTCACGCAATGTAAAAATTGACTTTTTGCCAAGTCGAAGGCTTCCCGTAAATCCAGACTAATGTCACGATGCGGTGCTTCGAGTTTCAGGCGAAAATGCTTCACTTGCTGTAAAAAGTCTTTTTGAATGGGCAACTCAATCAACTCATCAGGCACTTGCCCCAATTGCTCGTCTTCAAGCAATTTAGCTAAAATCGGTTGCGGAATATCTAAGCCGTGATTTAAGACCGAACGAATTGCCTCAAATAAATCTTCCAAATCAGGAATACGTCGTCCACGTAATTGCAATAAAGATTGAATCAGTTGTACCGCATCAATAATCTGAGCACTAGAAGCATCATGACCTGCTTGGCGTAAGGCATGGGCAAATTTGCTTAACCAATCAATCGTAATTTTTTCGCCATCAACCTCTGCATCTAAGGCTTGTTGGTAATGCTTCCAAAGATGGGTATACCATCCAACCGCTTGTACACCTGCACCATAGCCATTGTCCCTGCTCAAACGCCCATGTGTCCATGCAATCCATGCAGCATCAACTTTGACTTTAGGTAAGCCTTTGAGCAAGGTGGTATCTGCTTTATTTTGCGCTTTTAAATCCGCCAATACAGGTGCATGCCATGCACCACAAATCACCACAATATTTTGGTAGCCTTGCTTTTGTGCCTGCTTGATCACTTTGCGCATGTAGGCTTCGCGATACTGCTCTAGCAGTTGGTCTTCACTACTATAATTTTCAGGTTGCTGGCTTAGCAAATAATCACGTAAAGCTGACATGGCATCGCTAATTGCGGCAAACATTTGTCCAGTGTGTGGCTGCTGCTCGACCAAATGCTCCCAAAAACGTTCGCTGTCTTGATAGCCTGCCTGCTCTGCCAGCAATTGAATTGGATCTCGGCGAATCGAAAGATAATGCTGTTCCAAATTCTGTTCTGGCTCAACATCACCTTGCTGATTAGACTCAATCTCTTGCTCGTCTGCTGAAGCTTGCTGTAAACGTTGCTCTGCCCATTGTTTTTCCAACGCAAAACGATGTTGCAAAGGCAGATCCATAAACTCTACTGCAATTTGCTGACGCAACGCATATTGCAAAGCTTGCCACTCAGGCGAAAATTCAGCAAAAGGATAGAACACTGCCTGTGATCGCACTTCTTTTTGTACAGGGGTATTCAACAACAACGCCACAGGCGGCTTAAAATCTGCATGTTGCAATTGAGCAATGATTGCATTGGCATCAGGTGGTCCTTCAATCAAAATACAATCAGGTTGAATCGAAGCCAAAGCATTACAGACACTACGCGCCGAACCAGGCCCATGATGACGAATACCGAGAATATGCAGCATTTTTTATCCTTTATTCCGATCACAGCTTCTCCCTTTCAAGGAGAAGATTGGGATGAGGTTTTTATTATTTGGTTTTATTCTAAATCACGACAAGCACGATACAGGTCTTGCCAACCCTCACGTTGTTTAATCACCGTTTCAACATATTCTTTCCAAGGTACGATATCTTGCACAGGATCTTTTAATACTGCACCTTGCAGACCTGCCGCCAACTCATGATCAGTGACATTGCCCGAACCAAAATGCCCTGCCATCACCCAACCATGACTCATCACTGAAATGGCTTCAGCCGTTGATAAAGTTCCCGTGGTGGTTTTGAGTTTTTGCTTGCCATCTAAGGTTTGCCCATGACGCAGCTCTCTAAAAATCGTCACCAGTTTTTGAATTTGAGCATCCAAAGGCTGAATCTCAGGTAGTTGTAAACTCTTGCCCAAAGATTGAACGCGTTTTTGTACGATTTCCACTTCCTCAGCAATGGTAGCAGGCGGCGGTAAAATTACCGTATTAAAACGACGCTTTAACGCAGAGGAGAGTTCATTCACCCCTTTATCACGGTTATTCGCGGTGGCAATCACACTAAAACCTTGTACCGCTTGATACTCAATTCCCAACTCAGGAACAGGTAAATTTTTCTCTGAAAGTAAAGTAATCAACGTATCTTGGACATCGGCAGGAATACGAGTCAACTCTTCCACACGCGCAATCTTACCTTCTTGCATCGCACGTAACATCGGGCTTTTCACCAAAGCATCTTCACTCGGACCTTTGGATAAAAGTTGGGCATAATTCCAACTATAACGTAGAGTATCTTCGCTCGTACCTGCCGTACCTTGAATCAATAAAGCACTATTACCTGAAATCGCCGCTGCTAAATGTTCAGATACCCATGATTTTGCTGTGCCTGGTACGCCTAATAACAACAAGGCACGATCAGTCGCCAATGTCGCAACAGCAATTTCCATCAAACGGCGATTACCAATATATTTTGGTGAAATTTCTGTTCCATCTGGCAGTGTTGTACCCAATAAGTAATCTACGACTGCTTTAGGCGAAAGTTGCCATTGTGGAGGTTTTACTAAACTGTCATGTGCTTTTAATGCATCTAATTCATGAGAAAACTGTTGTTCTGCACGCGCACGTAAAACTTGTTGAGACATGTTGATTATCCTAATTTATGATTTCTTGATCATTAAGCAATAAGTTTTTGTTTGTACTGATTCAATTGAATGAGCTGTTTCCATTCAGAAATAGAAAAAAGAGCTTGTAAACTACTGATGTCGATTGGATAAGCTTGCAAAATCAACCATTGAGCCTGCTCTTTTAATAATGCAAATTTCTTCTGATCCTGCTGCAAATCTAAGTTCGCATATGCATGTTGTAATAATACGACTGCCATTTCTGAGATATTTTGAACATCATGCAGCGCCTTAGCACGCTGAAACAACAACCAAAAATGTTCTAAATCTTGATTTTGGTAATGGGATTCAAGTTGCTTTAATAACAATCCAGTTGCTGGTTCTTGGTCTAGCAAAGTAAAGAATAACTCACGTTCAAACATGTTCCCACTTGATGCCGTTACAGCTTCACACCATTTGACTTGATGTTGGTAAAACCATAAAGCTAAATCATGTCGTTGCTCTCGATAACAACACACAATAAACGCACTCCAAAGTGAATCTTTTTGCTGTGAATGCAATGAAAGTAAATGATCCCAAGTACCAAATAATTCTAACCAATACGCAAGTGGCAATTGGATTAAAATTCTTTTGAGATAAAGTACGCCCTGTGAACTTGCACAAAATGCCTGATAAGCTTGCTCGACCTGAGCACTTTGGTAAGCTGTTTTTAAACTTTTACGACTTTCAACCAAATTAGCTTCTCGATCAAAAAAGCCATAATCATTGAGGGCATCATCTTGATCTAAGTTAATGTTGAATTTAACTTTTTCAGCTTGGGCATCGTAGCTCAAACATACACGCATTAACACCATAACTTCGTTGTACAGTGCATTATCTTGATAATATAAATAGAAAGCTAATGCAGCATTACTACTTACTGTCGCTGCATTCTGTGGTTCTAATGTTTTTACATGCTGGTATAAAGCTTCAAATTGAGTCACTGGCATGTTATACATCACAAGACTTTCAGCATGACTTTGCAAATGATTGCTCTGAATCGATTGTGACCAAAACTCTGCTATATGTTGATGAATAAAGTTCGGCAATTGACCGCATAATTGGCTCATCAACAAAGACCATTCGCTACTTTTTGATTTCTGTAATTGACGAATCAATGGTGCTGCGTCTTGTTGTTTCACATATTTCCATACCCTTTTTGCATCATCCAAACGCGTTGTCACATCGCCCTGAAATGCAAACTCAGGTAAGACTGATGCCAATAACACTGGGTTTCGACACAGTGGTAGAACTTTCAACACCAAATAACGAGGAATCACTCGCTGCTGTAGTTGAGCAAGTTTGAAAATTTGAATAACCCAATCTTGATATAAAAATGGCGACTCTTGTGCAACAACCCATTTCAAAATTTGCACAAGTTGATTATCCAATTGCTTTTCATTTTCTATCTGATCAATCTCAGCAATATTCTTTTGTAAGGTTTCAAGTACACCTTGTGCTTGATAACCTGCTTGTTGCATGAGCACCCAATATTGATTCAAGACTAATAAATCTTGAGCTGAATCAATCTGTTTAGGTGCATAGACTTGCAATTCATTCGGTACTTTTACAGTCTGTTTAAACTGCTGCCCTAGCGTCAGTTTGAGTAATAACTGCTGATTAAACTCACTGTATGATGTGCTTAAAGACATTCAAAGTGCCCTCCTTGCCAAATACTCACCAGTTTAAGTTGCAATCCATTCCATTCAACGCCTGCACTAAATGGCTCATTCCCCACTAAAAACCATAACTCAACAAATTGTTTAATCTCAATTTCACACATTTTTTGATCCTGATCGACCAAATAAATTACTTTATCCTGCTTGACCAAACGCAATTGCTCTAGCCAGAAAAATCGTACTAGCTGCAAAGGATATTGTTTTAATCCATTCGCATATTGAGTAAATGCTTGATCAAAATTTTTAAAGCCTTTTGGCGCAACCAGCGTTAGGCTCAAATCATTGAATGACATTAAATTATCTTCTAAACGAAGACGTTGTTGGCTTACCACTGGATAAAGTTTGGCATTTAGAGCCAGTTGTTTTTGGAAAGGCAACGTTAAGCCAAAGTTCGAATAAGGTGGAATTTCAAAATCTAATAGCAAATAGTCGCGTAAATTTTGACTATCCCACAGCCATTGACGACGATAACGTCCACGGGTATTGACCAACTCCTGAGTTACTTGTCCTAAGGCATAAATATGAAGTATCTGAGCGGATATGTTATGCCACGCATCAGTTGGTAAATTCACACCAAAAAGCTGTTTTAATTCTTCATATAGTTCTGGTTTGAGCTGTTGACGGTTTTGCCATAAATGAACGGCTGTTTGTAATTTAGCTATCCAAAATGAAGTCTGCATTTGCCAATTACTTTGATATAGCGCACTCGAAAACTCATCTAAATAACTAACTAAACCTGAAACTTGAGCATCGACCAAACGACTTTGAATATCGCGGAACTTTTCATGTTGTTGCTGACGTAATCTCCCAAGTCCCATCGTAACAACATCATTCAACCATGTTTGTAATGCCTCAATGCCTGCATCCATTTTTTTCTCACGTGCCAATTGGCGTTTCGCACGTGCTTCCTCATCAATCGGTTTATCAATCTTGTTTTCTTTCTTCTCAAGTGTTTTAGTTTTTTTATCTCGCCATTTTTGTACTCGATCAGGTATGCTTTGTTCATCTGATTGCACAGTAAATTTATCTTGATACTCGGTATAGACAAACAATAATGCTAAAGCATGTTTACAAGGTCGTTTAAAACTTGGACAACTACATTCGCATTTAAGTTCAGGTAAAAAAACTGCGCTTTGATAAATCGCACTACCCTGAATTTCTCCCCAAATCCACTGATCAGTCGAACCCGAGATATTGTTCCATGCTTCAAATTTTGCGAGTTTCTTGGCTGATTTTGCCGAACTTGCATCTGGAATAATTTGCTCGACTTGATCAGATTGAATCGTCAGCAACATAGTTAACCCTTTAAAATAATTCTAAGTTTCAGTATTTTTAAATTGTACGCTTGAATGGAATATAACGTTTTTTGTTTAGTTTTTATATCATTTAATCTGACATAGCGACATTTTATGTCGTAGATAATTATAGGTATAAAAAAACTGTCTTATGGCTATATAAGACAGTTCTATCAAAACTAAATTATTTATCTAAAATAGCAAATAATTCTTTTTGAACTTCTTCGATTGCACGTAAGCCATTCAATTTATTATAAGTTGGTGCATCTTCACCTGAAGCAGCACGACCTTGATAAAAACCTACTAATTGTTCAGTTTCACTATGATATGAACCTAAACGCTTACGAATCGTTTCTTCTTGATCATCTGGACGTTGTACCAAGTCTTCACCAGTTTCATCATCCTTACCTTCTACTTTAGGTGGATTATAAACAAGGTGATAAACACGACCAGAAGCTGGGTGCTGACGACGACCTGAAAGACGTTGAACAATCTCTTCATCTGGAACATCAATTTCAATCACATGATCAATTGAAATACCCGCCGTTTCCAAAGCTTCAGCTTGTGGAATCGTACGTGGGAAACCGTCAAAAATACAACCGTTCACACAATCTGGTTGAGCAATACGCTCTTGAACCAAACCAATAATGAGTTCGTCTGATACTAAACCACCAGACTCCATAACACTTTTCGCTTTAAGACCTAGTTCAGTTCCTTCACGAATTGCAGCACGGAGCATATCACCGGTTGAAATTTGTGGGATATTGTAGCGCTTACAGATCAACTGAGCTTGAGTACCTTTACCTGCCCCAGGTGGTCCGAGTAAAATAATGCGCATAAAAGAACATCCTCATTTAAAAACAATAAATCTTAAATTGAGCAATATGATACAGATTTATTGCTCAACCAACATCAAATTAATTATAAGAAAGCAACAAATAAGTGGATTAAACCTGCAAAAAAACCAGTCACACCACCCAATACAATTAGGATCCACTCATCTTCTTGGAACGCAGGTCGCAATAAATTCTGGAACTCTTTCGGTGTTAGTTCACGGATGCGGTCTCTAAACATTTGAAAGATCTTCTGCGCACGACTTGCATTCAGAGCTGGGTCACATACTGGACCCATAGTAATTTCAATTGAGCGATCAATCAAGTCGGTCTTGAGTCTAGCATATTCTCTTGGCCCTAATGAAAGCTGCAGTGAAGTTCTGACCAATGGAGTTTCCATAATTTCATTAATATGGCGCTTGACAATCCGACGAGTTTTATCTTTTTTACTACCATACATCATTTCAGTCATGATGGATTTCAGAGTAATTAAATCTTCAGTTACCACGCTTGCAAATACATCTGAAACTTCCTCTTGGCGTTTCATAAATGCACCTTGAACGTTATATGTACCAATCCTTAGCACAGGAACGATCCATGGAAACTTACGGTCTTTGGTCAAACGGAAAATCTGTGGATAACGGATATAATGCGGTTCAATTGGGTTAAATACCATCCAAATCGCAATCCAGTTGGTTAAAAAGCCCCAGATTGATGCCCAAAAAGGAACTGTCCAATGCCACGGTACCACAAACCAAACGATCATTTGGAAAATCCCAAAGAACATTCCAATTAACGCACTGATATGCCAAATAAAATTAATTTCTTTCTGACCAACTTTAAGAAACATACGTACCATTAAACGGCGATCACCTTCCATTTGGCTGACCACCATTTCCCGCATGTCAACCAGTGACTCGACGTTCATGGTCAGCTCAGTCACAAGTTCTTTTAATGTATTTGGTAACTGTTTATGGGCTTGCGCATAAATTCGACGTTTAATCGAGTATGGTAAGTTCTCCCACAACACAGCATTACGATCAACCATGACTTCATCAATTAAGTGTTCAAGCTCAAAGCCAACTTGCTCACCAATGATCATTGCCATATCTTCTGGATCCATTGCCTCTAAAAACTCACGCAATGAACCCAACTTAGATAATGTATTATCGGTAATGATGCCCGAAATACGCCCTGCTTTACGCGGCACAATCCCCTGCCAACCTACAGGTAATGGTCCTAAATGGAATCCCCAAAAATTAATTGGGTAAAACACCATTTTTAAAGCCATCCATACATGAGCCCATGTTACTAGGGCTGTCACTGGAATAATACTTAGGACCGCCAGATGGTCAGGCCGATTTAAAAAAATCTGCCACAATTCATTGACGTAATCAAACATGCATGACTCTCAGAATTATTGATACATTAAGACTTATAAAAGAATGAACAATCAGTCACGTCCCTATAAGCCAAAACTTAACGTGTAAGAAATCTGAAAAACGGGCTCTACTTTTTTAACAGTATTCCCATTTCCATCTTCTATCTTGTCACGCAGTCCCGCTCCTACACTAAACGTACTAATTCGATCACTATTTAACCAAACAAATGCTAAATCAGTACCAACACCTAAATTCCCTTTTTGTTTACCGCCATAGTTTTTACTATCTAAATGACCAGCATAAAGACCAAGGTAATAACCATTTTTATCTGTACCTGTTAAATGATATGGATAACGAAAGCCAATTTGCGCACCAGATTCATTATCATCATTTAAAAAAGCGCCTACTTTTGCATAAGCAATACCGTATGGATTTACCCATTCAAGATTGGCATGTAGTAATTTTTTAGTAAAACCAGCACCAATATTCCAAGTTGCTACGTCTTTTGCCCCTTTTAATTTTGCTTCAGGCATATATGGATTTTCTTCAGCATGGACAACGCCGTTGAATGCTAAAACCGCTAGTAAAAGGTAAGATTTTTTCATTATTTTCTCCATTTTCCCTAAGAGTGTATCTTGGACAATCCTATTTCAAACAGCTTCAGACTTTAACAGAATTATTTTGCATCTAATATACAAGTCCCTACAATTTTAATGTCTGCAAAGTCAAAAACTGTCGCATCATCATTCAGATGATGTATTGAAAATACTACAGTATGATCATGCAACTTACGTTAAAATAGTGCGCCTTTTATATTTTCTCCCTTGTAATTTAAGTCGACACCCTATGAAACAGCACTTTCCTTTAAAAAACATGCAACAAGAAAAGCGCATTTACAAGGGTCGAATCTTCTTTGCTATATTTGTCGTTGCTACTTTTCTACTTTTATTAATTTGCCGTTATGCATATTTACAGATTATTCATTACGACGACTTTACAACAGCCTCTGATAAAAACCGAATTCGTTTACAACCTCTTCCACCCGCACGTGGTTATATTTATGATCGTAATGGCGTACTCTTAGCGGATAATTATCCTGTTTTTACAGCAACACTCAGTCGTACAGATGTCGCAGATATTGATGCAACCATTGCACGTTTAATTCCAGTACTGAGCTTAACCCAAGAAGATGTCGATCGTTTTAAAAGTCGCGTAAAAACTGCACGTAAAACGGAAAGAATTGCCATCAAGTTAAATCTGACTGAAGCAGATATTGCGAAATTCAGCGAAGTTAAATACGACTTCCCGGGTGTGAAAATTGAAACACAAATGACACGTTACTATCCTCATGGCGAATTGTTTGCCCATGTGATCGGTTATGTGGGGCGAATTAATGACAAAGAATTAAGATCTATTGATAAAGATTTATATGCAGGTACCAACCTGATTGGAAAAATTGGTGCAGAAAAAAGCTATGAAGAGTTATTACATGGAACACCAGGTTATGAATCCGTTGAAGCCGATGCACATGGTAATGTACTCCGTCATCTAGGTCGTCAAAACCCAACGCGCGGAAATGATCTTTATTTATCGATAGATTATGGTCTTCAAACCATTGCAGCTCAACAGTTGGCAGATCGTCGTGGTGCAATTGTAGCCATGGATCCTCGAACTGGAGAAATTTTAGCACTGGTCTCTAGCCCAAGTTTTAATCCAAATTTATTTGTTACAGGCATCAGTTCAAAAGATTATAGTGGTTTACGTGACAACTTAGACCAACCACTTTATAACCGTGCCGTACAAGGCGTTTATCCACCGGGTTCGACAATTAAGCCGATGTTCGGACTTGGCGGAATTCATTACGGACTCGTCGATTGGGGCACAGCAATTTCTGATCCTGGTTATTTTAATTTACCAGGAGATAGCCACCGCTTCCGTGATCATAAAAAGACAGGTCATGGTGCTGTAAATTTACATAAAGCCGAAGTTGTATCTTGTGATACCTATTTTTATATCTTGTCTTATCGTATGGGTATCGAAAAAATGAATGACTGGATGCGACAATTTGGCTTTGGCGCAAAAACAGGTGTAGATTTACCAAGTGAAAGCACAGGTTTATATCCAAGTCCAGACTGGAAAATGCGTACACGCAAATCGAAATGGTTAAAAGGTGAAACGATTTCTGTGAGTATTGGACAAGGCGCATTTACTGCTACCCCATTACAACTTGCGATGGCTGTAGCAATTACTGCGAACAAAGGCTCTCACGTTACACCTCACGTTTTACGTGATAATAAAGGCGCAAAAAAATATTCTGTGCACAATGCTCCTGACGGTAAAATTCAATTTAATGGTACAGAGCAAGATTGGCTTAACATGCACGCAGCCATGATAGACGTGATTCAATCTGGAACGGGGCGTGGCATTAAGGGCGGATTACAATATTCTATTGCGGGTAAAACAGGTACAGCTCAGGTCAAAAGTATTGCTCAGGGCAAACGTTATAATGAAGCCGCTCTTTCCTCCCGACAATGGGACCACGGTTTATTTGTTGGCTTTGCACCAGCGGATAATCCTCAAATCGCAATTGCTGTCGTTTGGGAAAATGGTAAACATGGCGGATCAGCAGCTCAACTTGCACGTCCAGTCTTTGATTACTGGCTAGTCACTCGTAAAAATAATCCTATTCGTCCAGCCAACCATCAAGTGAGTGGCGGTTTAATGACTGCTGGTATTAAGCCCGGTGAACTACCAAGTAGTTCTGATTCACCTGCATCGACACCAGCAGCAAGTTCAGTTACAACTACTGCTGCTTCTCATTCTAATGATGGAGTCACTGAGTAATGAAAAATCAATTACGTATCATCGGTGGTGATTGGAAACGTAGAACGCTACCATTCGCTAGCATTGAAGGTTTACGTCCGACACCAGATCGAGTAAGAGAAACATTATTTAATTGGCTCATGTGGGATATACAAAATTCACAAGTTTTAGATTTATGTAGCGGCTCTGGTGCACTAGCTTTTGAAGCTTTATCACGCGGCGCTGCAAAAGTCGTCATGATCGAACCCAACCCGATTCAAGCTCGCTTTTTAAAAGAAAACATTCAATTGCTAAAAGCAGAAAATTGTCAGCTACTAACACTCACTGCACAGCAAGCATTAAAGCAATTAAATAGTCATTATCAGGTTGTTTTTTTAGACCCCCCCTACGATCTAGAATTATGGGAAGAACTTGCTGAATTAGCTGATCCTATTATTACGGAAAATGCCTTTATTTATGTAGAGGCAGATCGAGAATTATCTCAATTAAAACTTCCATCTAGTTGGCAAAAAATTAAAGAAACCAAAGCAGGAATTGTCAGAGCGGGTTTATACCAGAAAAAATCTTAAAAAATGCGCAACCAAAATAATCGAATTAATTGGCCCCGATCAAATGGAAAACTGGAAAGATATTCATAACCAATCCGATTATTTTTATTCAATTGATACACCATACCGTATCCAAGTGAAATCGAAAAATCACCTAAAGATAGATTGCTGGTATCTCCTGTTAACATCTTTTGATTAAATTGATTGGTTTGGTAAGCGGTATAGTTATAAACACGCCAACGATCATCTTGGAAAAACAGATTATGCAAGATTGAATAATCTGTTTTCTCTTGCTGTGGATAGGCAGAGTCAAACATTTCTTCAGTATCATCATTGACCTCTGTAAAAAAATTATAATCCCCTGCATGACAGGCACAGGAGAAAAATAAGATAAAATAGGATAAATTTTTCATTTTTGTTTTCCCAATTATATTACATGATTAAAATCAAATATATAGAAAAAAATATGCGCTTCATCTCAAAACTGGATTTTATGCCACACTATTTAAGTCATTTAATTGCTTATATTAGACATAATTAATTTATTTACAGAATAAATTCTATATACAATAACAATCTTTAAAAATTTTTATTCTAAATATCATGAAGATCTTATGCGTGCTGATTGTGATTGCCCAATTAACAGGATGTGTATTTGGACAATCAAGTGAAGTCAAACGTGCTGAAAAAATTTTACAGCGTTTCCAGTGTAGCAACGTCGAGACCAGCCAGCTTGCCACTTCTTCCATTACTAATTTTTATCAACAGACCCTTGCCGCAAACAAGGACAAAGCCAGCACCTATATTGAACAGTATAAAAATGGTGAGGACCTGTTTGACATTCCACTCGATGAAGTTGTACAACAAAAGTACCAGCTCTATCTACAGGCTTGTCAGGCGCTTGGTGGGGTTGCAGCGTCACCTTTAATACCAGTTTCAACCGAACAATGATAAATCAACCTGCCTGATGATTTTTTCTTCTCGGATGCAGCATGATTGAAAAACAACTTGGTTTAAAACATTATATTGCGCTTGGGGTCATCGCCCTTGCCGTGGCAATTGCCAGCATACAGCCGCTTGAGCTTGAGTCCTATCTCCTGCATCAGGTGGGCACCGTGTTTATGCTGGTTGTGCTGATCATTAGCATGAAAAAAATAGGCATCAATTTTTCCAGTTTTTGCTTGTACCTGCTTTTTCTTTTCATCCATATTGTTGCGGCACATTATTTGTACTCCTATGTGCCTTACAATGAATGGTTAAAGTCCCTATTTCATTTTGACCTGAATCAGGTGATGGGCTGGTCTCGCAACATGTATGATCGACTGGTGCATTTTGCTTATGGATTATTGCTTTACCCATTTTTTCTCCGTTGTTTTCAGGTCTGGTTTCCTACCGCAAAACCATTGACGTTGCTCCTGCTGGTGATCCAGTTTGTGATGGCTTCCAGTATGCTCTATGAGTTGCTCGAATGGGGACTATCCATTGGTTTATCGCCCGAAGATGCAGAAAACTATAATGGACAGCAGGGAGATATGTGGGATGCACACAAGGATATGTTTCTAGCCACAATCGGATCAATCTTTACAGGGCTGCTCTATTTAGGCAAAAGCAAAAGAAAAGCACCTTAAACAGGTGCTTTTATTTGATCAGAACAAATTGATTAAAACTTAGGGTCACGCATCTGAACCAACGTGCTGTTTGCCTTGGCGAGACTATCAGCGATTTTACCCATCACCGTTGGAATCAGAGTCTCAGCCATTTGTGCCGCCTGCAACCCTAGCTTTTCACCAAATGTTGGGCGTTTGCGAGTATTGATCACATAGACATCATGTTGTGGCAGAAGACTGAGTAAATATTCATCCGAGGTCTGTAATTTATCTACCAGATTTAATTCACGTGCATCTTCACCATACCAGTGTTCACCAGTGGCAACCTTTTCAACGTTGAGTTGTGGGCGGTATTTTTCAATAAAGTGCTTAAACAGCACGTGTGTCTGCTGCAATTCCTCTTCAAACTTGGCCTTACCCTCAGCAGTATTTTCACCAAACATGGTTACGGTGCGTTTATATTGACCAGCGGTATACAGTTCAAAATCCACATTATGCTGTTTCAATAAACGATTGAAGTTTGGAACTTGAGCAACCACTCCTATCGAACCTACAACCGCAAAAGGAGCAGAAATAATTTCATTGGCAATACATGCCATCATATAACCGCCACTTGCAGCGACTTTATCCACACAAATCGTGACATTAAAACCGGCATCACGTAAACGAACCAATTGAGCAGCAGCTAGACCATAACCATGAACCATACCACCAGGGCTTTCTAAACGTACAACGACACGGTCATGCCCTGCTTTTGCAGTTGCTAAAATTAAAGTAATTTCTTCACGAATAGTATCTACCGCAGATGCTTGCACATCACCTTTAAAGTCAAGCACATAAATTTTTTGATCATTCTTTTTTCGAATCTTTGCTTCTTTAGCAAGTTGTTGAACGAGTTGTAGTAATTCCAAACGAGATGCAGTTGTTTGTGCAATTCTTTTTCTTTGTTCATTCACACACGCATTTAAATGACTAATACGAATTTCAGCAGGAAATTTAGGTAAATGGAATAACATAAAGTAAGTGCTCTATAAGTTCGGCTTTATTCGACTAAGATGTGGCCTGTTGAATAAAAATTCAATAGTGATTTTGCAAAATAGATTCATTTTCATCTATCTCATAAAAAAAGAGCCCGAAGGCTCTTTAATTTATTCAGCAAGAATCAACCAAAACGACCGGTAATATAAGCTTCAGTCAATTGATGATCTGGTTGTGTAAATACTTTTTCAGTTGAATTGACTTCGATCAAATCACCTAAGTGGAAGTATGCAGTACGATCAGATACACGTGCAGCTTGTTGCATCGAGTGAGTTACGATTGCAATGGTATATTGTTCAGAAAGTTCTGAAATCAACTCTTCAATTTTTGCGGTCGCAATTGGATCCAGTGCTGAACATGGTTCATCCATTAAGATGACTTCTGGACTTACAGCAATGGTACGCGCGATACATAAACGTTGTTGCTGACCACCAGATAAACCAGTACCAGGTTGGCTGAGACGATCTTTCACTTCATCCCACAGGCCTGCCTTACGTAGGCTGTTTTCAACAATTTCTTCTAAGTCATATTTATCACGTGCTAAACCATGCAGTTTTGGTCCGTAAGCAACGTTATCAAAAATTGATTTCGGGAATGGATTTGGCTTTTGGAATACCATACCCACTTGAGCACGCAGCAACACTACATCAAGATTTGGATCGTAAATATCTTGGTTATCGAGTGTTACTTTACCAGTCACGCGACAACTGTCAATCGTGTCATTCATACGGTTTAAGGTACGCAGGAATGTTGACTTACCACAACCCGATGGTCCAATAAATGCAATCACTTCATTTTGATAAATATCGATATCAATACCTTTGATTGCTTCAGTTTCACCATAATAAACATGAACATCTTTGGTACTGATTTTCACATCATTTACTTTTGGCTTTTTATTCGATGAAGCTGTTTCAAACTGAGAAACAAACGCAGTATTCGATTGCTGAACTGGCACTTCAGATGAAGTAAATTCTGTTTGCTGTGGATTCACTGACTTATCCTTTTCTACGGCGTTCATAATATCAATCGTATTCATTGTACTCTCCTCAACTACCAACGCACTTCAAATTTCTTACGAAGCCAAATTGCAAGGCTATTTAAACCAATCATTAATGCAAGTAACACAATAATCGCAGCAGCAGTACGTCCTTCAAAGAAGTTACGTAACTCATTTCCCTGCCATAAATAAACTTGTACAGGTAAGGCTGTTGCCTGATCCATTGGCGTAGCTGGAACACTCGCAACGAAAGCACTCATACCAATTAATAGTAATGGTGCGGTTTCACCCAAAGCATGTGCAACACCAATAATTGATCCTGTCATGATTCCTGGCAACGCAAGTGGTAGCACATGATGGAACACTGTTTGAACTTTTGATGCACCTAAGCCAAGCGCTGCCTGACGAATTGAAGGTGGCACAGCTTTTAATGAAGCACGTGTGGTAATAATCACGGTTGGTAAAGTCATGAGACTGAGTACCAGACCACCAACCAACGGTGCAGACAATGGTAAATGCATCCAACCAATAAAAATCGCTGCGCCGAGTAGACCAAATACAATCGAAGGTACAGCAGCCAAATTGTTGATATTGACTTCAATGATGTCAGTCATGATGTTTTTAGGTGCAAATTCTTCAAGATAAATCGCACTTGCAACCCCGATTGGAATTGAAATCAAGATTACAATCAACATCATGAATAACGAACCCATAAACGCGCCCGCTAAACCACTTGTTGCTGGTGAGCTACGAGAGTCTGGACTGATAAATAAATTCGTATTAAATGTATTTTCAATAACACCATTTGCTTTTAGTTTATCTGCAAGTTGACGAACTTCTGGATCAAGCTGCTGTTGGTCATCTGGTAAAGAACGATCAATATTACCTGCTAACCACACATCCACATTGGCGTCCGCTAAGAATTTAATCTCTTCTTTAGTACCAATTAATGCTGGATTCTCAAGCACCATGTCACGTAAACGATAGGCTTCTGAACTCGTGTACAAACTATTCAAATAATCACGTTGTGACTCAAGTGCTGGATCTTTAGCAACAATACCATTAACAATAAGTGCATCCCAATCCACCATGCCCATTTCAGTTTGCCAAGCCACAAAGCGCTCTTCAAAATGAGCAGGTGTCTCACCAGCAGTCTGCTTTGGCTTTGCTCCTACATTAATAATTGCAGGATCAAAATACACAGGAACGGTCATACTACTTTGCCAAAATGAAGGCAAACCTTTTGCTAAAATGCTAACGAACAGTAAAGCAACAAATGCAAGACCAATCATCACCGCAGAGAAACCTGCAAAGCGAAATGCCTTTTCTTTACGATGACGCTTTGCTAGAGAGCTTTGAATGATTGCTTTACGCTGCTCACGTTGTTCAGCAGCAACTTGTGGATCAAATACGTTCTGATCCAGAGGAGATGTATTTGAACTCATTCGTATTGCTCACGATATTTGCGCACGATATATAGTGCAATAATGTTTAAACCCAAAGTAATCACAAACAAAGTTAAACCGAGTGCAAATGCCACCAATGCTTGTGGACTCGCAAAATCTGTATCACCAGTTAACTGTTTAACAATGGTTACAGTCACTGTTGAAACCGCTTCAAATGGATTTGCATGCAATAATGGACTGTTCCCTGCTGCAAGTACCACAATCATGGTTTCACCTACGGCACGAGATACTGCAAGTAGAAATGCCCCTGTAATACCCGGTAATGCTGCTGGTAATACAACTTGGCGAATCGTTTCTGATTTGGTTGCACCTAAACCCAATGAACCATCACGTAACGCGCGAGGAACTTGAGTAATAATGTCATCTGAAAGCGATGAAACAAATGGGATGATCATAATCCCCATGACAAAACCCGCAGTCAGTGCACTTGTTGCATTAATATCAATACCAACAATTTCACCAATCATTTTGAAGAATGGGCCAATGACCATTAAAGCAAATACACCATAAACGATAGTTGGAATACCCGCTAATACTTCAATTGTTGGTTTTGCCCAAGAGCGTAAGTTTGGAGATGCATATTCAGCTAGATAAATCGCAATCATCAATCCCACTGGTACTGCAACTAATAATGCAATACCACTGACCATTAAAGTACCCCAAATTAATGGCAAGATACCGTAACTTCCCTCTGCATTACCTGACGTGCTAAAACCTGGATTCCATTCTGTGCCAAAGAAAAAATCTGCTGGACTAACAAAACGGAAAAAATGTAATGCTTCACTCAACATTGACAGTACAATACCAATCGTTGTGAGAATCGCTACACCAGAACATAGGATCAAACCAACATTAATGGCTTTTTCAACCTGATTACGAGCACGAAATTGCTGACTCACATGACGTTTTGCCCAAACTAAACCTGCTAAACCAGCACTAATTACGATTGCCAATTTTGCAAAAGAACCTATGGTTTCAAATTTAGCAAGTTGTTGTGCAGCTGCTAGCTCATAAGCTGCTGGATGATCTGTAACCCCAAAACCAGACGCAATCGCTTGAACACGATCGATTAAAACCTCACGGCTTGCTTCATCTAAAGTTGCACTGACCGATGCTGGAATATTGTTAAAAATAATATGTTGAAGGACACTTGGTTCGACCAAGTTCCAAATGATCAAAATTAAAAAAGCAGGAACACCACACCACAAAGCGACCAACGCACCATAATAACCTGGACGTGAATGCAAAGTTGCTGAGTTGTTTCCCTTACCTGCTAGGTTACGGCTTTTGCTCAGCCCGATTTGATATGCAATTGCCACAAGGGCTAATAACACACCGATAAGTAGCAGATTCATGTAATCTCCACTGTTTTCTCAATTTTCATCATTTGAAAAAACTTAGTTAGACAAAAAGGCTGATGAACCTAAGTCGCACCAGCCTCCCTTTTAACAATATTACTTAACTGTTTTACCCGCTTTGAAATCAGCTAGAACTTTTGCACGTTCTTTATCGCTCATACTGATCAAGCCAGCTTTTTCTAATTTAGAACCTTTACCAGAAGCTTTCTTATTTAAGAAATATTCTACGTATTGTGGTAAACCTTTAATTGATTTTAAATGCTCGCCTTTCACATAGAAGTAAAGTGCACGAGATACTGGGTATTGACCACTTAAAACTGTTTTCTCAGAAGGTAATACACCATTTACTGTCGCAACACGTAATTTATCGCGGTTTTGGTCATAGAAACCTAAACCAAATACGCCCACTGCATTAGGAGAAGTTTTTAAACGAGCAAGAGTTTCTGTATAGTCACCAGCGATTTCGATTACGCGACCATCTTTACGGAATGTAGAGCACGCTTTTTTCTGAGCTTCTTTATCTAAGTTTTTGAAATAAGCAAATGATTCACAACCCGCTTCAACCATTTTTTCTTGGAACACTTCACGCGTACCATGGTTTGTTGCTGGAATAACTAAAGTAATCGGTTCATTTGGTAAGTCATCATCAATTTGGTTCCATCGTGTATATGGGTTTGGAACCAATTTACCACCTGAAGGAAGCTGTGCAGCTAATGCAGTAAATACATGTACTGGATCTAAGTTATAAGCACCCTTTCTTGAGTTAGACGCAAATACAATACCGTCATAACCAATTTTGATTTCTTGAACTTGATTTACGCCTGCTTTTTTACATGCAGCAAGCTCAGAATCTTTAATTTTACGTGAAGCGTTTGCAATATCGATGGTATTATCGCCAACACCTTGACAGAATTGCTTTAAACCACCTGAAGTACCACCTGAACCAACAACGGGTGCTTTAAATTGCGGGAAGGTATTCCCAAAGTCTTCAGCAACAATACTTGCATATGGCAATACAGTTGAAGAACCAGCGATTTGAATAGTATCACGAGCTGCATTCGCAGTTGTTGCTACGGCTACTCCAGATACAGCTAATGCAATTGCGATATGACGTGGATTTAAGCGCATTCTGTTTTCTCTCATTTATACAATTTGATTTACAACTCTTTTTAATTCAAGTGTTGTACTTTAGTTAACTGCATTTTGAGGAGATAATATGACAATTAAGTGACAACTTTGTGACGCTTTTATGATGATCATTTTTTATTTGAAAATTTTCAGTCATAAAGAAAAGAATTTTTTGATAAAAATAGCAAAAGAAAATTATCTTAATGATTGTAATTTATAATTTTTTACTTAAAACACGACATATAAGAAATCAAACTAGAAATACAAATTTGACAGCCTTAGTAATGAAAACTATATGACAAATGTCTATGTAATATTAGTTTTAATCCGTCGACTTGGTTCTAAATGAAATAAAATCAGGTTTCCAATAGCCATTTACACGTCTATCTAAAGCTATTCCGAAAATTACTTGAGATTAAATGAAAGGTATATTCATATGAACTAAATCTTTCTAAGCTCAATCTCACAGACTAAAAAATAAAAAAGGCACATGAATGTGCCTTTCTCTTAGAAAGCAAATCGATTAGTCAATCGCTGGAACATAAGTTCCTGCAGCAATTGCATCTTTAATACGATCAGCCTCTGCCAACACAAGTGCAAGCAAGTTTTGAACGTTTTCAAGCGTTGCAACTGGGCTTAAAGTGGTCATCTTCAATGATTGAACATTACCCACTTTGGTTACACCAATATTCGCTTCGCCACGAGCAAATAATTCATCTGCCACGTTTTGGTTTAAGCTATCGATAAATTCAGCAGGATAAGCTTCTGGTACTACACGGAACAGGACTGAAGCGAATTGTGGTTCAACCAACAATTCAAGACCCGCTGTTGCTTTAATATAGTCAGCAACTTCACGTGTAAGTTTCACACCATGATCAATCATTGAACCATAAAGCTCTTCGCCTAATGCTTCAACTGTCATCCATAATTTCAATGCATCGAAACGACGTGTCGTTTGTAATGATTTAGATACAAGGTTAGGTACACCATGTTCTTCATCATAAGCAGAGTTTAAATATTCTGCTTCATAATGCATAAAACGATAGTTTGCTTCGTCTTTCAACAAGAAAGCGCCACAGCTAATGCTTTGGAAATAATGCTTATGGAAATCAAGTGTGATTGAGTCTGATAATTCAATACCATCTAACATTGCACGATGGTCATTGGAAAGAATCAGTGCACCACCCCAAGCCGCATCAATATGCATCCATGAACCATACTTGGTGGTAATTTCACGGATTTTCTTGAGCGGATCAATCGCACCCGCATCGGTTGTACCTGCTGTCGCTACCACACATGCTACGATTTTGCCTTCAGCCTGAAGATGCGCCATGGTTTTTTCTAGTGCATCAACATCCATCTGTGCATTTTCGTTCACAGGAACAGTGACAACAGACTGGAAACCCATCCCCATCATTGCCATGTTCTTTTGCACAGAGAAATGTGCATTTTCAGAACAGATGACTTTGACGTTCTTCATTGCTTCTGCTGGAATACCATCACGCTGAACCGACCACGGCTTGCCGTTTTCGTCTTGCCAGTTTTTCGAGATGCACCAGTCACGCGCCAGTAACACACCCATCAGGTTTGATTGTGTTCCACCTGAAGTAAATACACCTGCTTGACCTGCGCCATAGCCCACTTTTTGGCGTAGCCAATCAATAAGCTGAACTTCCATCAATGAACCCGCAGGGCTTTGATCCCATGAATCCATAGATTGGTTCGTTGCATTGATTAACACTTCCGCAATTTGGCTCATCACCATCGTTGGGCAATGCAAATGTGCAAGTGAGTGTGGATGATGTACTTTTAAACTTTTGTTGAGGAAAAGCTCAACCATACGTTGTAATGATTGTTGTACACCTAAACCTTCTTTTGATGGATTAAAAGAAATTGCTGCACGCAAATCTTTAATACTTCCACCTGTGTACATTTTATCATTTTGCAACCATGCTGAAACGGCTTTAACCGCTTCGCCCATTGCTGACTGATAGTCAGCAATGGATTGTGCATCATTGCAGAGTAACGCTTTACGATGTTCTGCAAAATCAACCATGGATTAGCCTCGTACTGCTTTTAATGCTTCAGCAACAGCTTTTTTGAAGCGTGCAACCACTTCAACACATTCGTCTTGATTGATAATCAATGGGCAAAGTAAACGAATTACAGTACCGTTACGACCACCTTTCTCAAGTAAAAGTTTATTGTTGAAACAAGCTGTTTGAATTGCCGCAGCTAATTGTGCATCAGCAGGAAGTGAACCCATATGGTCAGCTGGTTTACGCTCATCAACGATTTCAACGCCGATCATCAAACCACGACCACGGACATTACCGATACATGGGAATTCTTGAGCTAACTTTTTGAATTCAGCTTGTAAGAAGTCACCACGCTCTTGCGCATTTTGAGCTAGGTTTTGTTCAGAAATAGTTTTTAGAACCATTAAACCTGTACCCATTGCCAACTGGTTGCCACGGAAAGTACCCGTGTGACCTGCTGGTTGCCAAGCATCAAACTTACGCTTAATACCAAGCACTGCTAATGGTAAACCACCACCTACAGCTTTTGACATCACCACAACATCAGGCTCGATACCTGCATGTTCAAAGGCAAACATTTTACCTGAACGTGCAAAACCAGCTTGAACTTCGTCCAAAATTAAAACGATGTTGTGCTTTTCAGTCACTTCACGAATTTTTTGTAACCACTTAACAGGTGCAGTTACGACACCGCCTTCACCTTGAATTGCTTCAAGAATCACAGCAGCAGGTTTCGTTACACCACTTTCAACGTCTTCGATGAAATTTTCAAAGAAGTAAGTCAAAGCATCAACACCCGCTTCACCACCTAAACCAAGTGGGCAACGATATTCATGTGGATATGGCATAAACTGAACGCCAGGCATAAGACCATTCACGGCATTTTTAGCACTCAAGTTACCTGTCATCGACAGTGAACCATGAGTCATACCGTGGTATCCACCTGAAAAACTGATCACAGAACTACGACCAGTATATGTTTTAGCCAGTTTAATCGCCGCTTCTGTAGCATCTGCACCAGATGGTCCACAGAACTGTAAGCAATATTCTTCTTTACCGCCTGGCAAGTAAGCCAAAAGTGCTTCAGTAAAAGCATCTTTTAAAGGAGTCGTTAAGTCTAAAGTATGCAATGGCAAACCGCTTGCCAATGTGTCTTGAATACTTTGAATCACCGCAGGATGATTATGGCCCAAAGCCAATGTCCCTGCCCCAGCTAAACAATCAAGGTACTCTGTACCTTCAACATCAGTAACCCAACAGCCTTGTGCTTTTGCTATCGCTAACGGTAATTTACGTGGATAACTACGAACATTAGATTCCATCTGACTTTGGCGAGTCAGATAATATTCGTTAGTTGCATTAGCGGCAGGATTTACGGAAGTAACGCTCATATCGAATTACCATCTCTGATATGGGTAAAAGAAATAAGTCTGGTGACTTGCGGTCGTTTGACTCGGTGCTTTTTAGAATCTAGTGAGACACAAATTTTATATCTTTCAACTAGGAGCGAGATGATACCTAATTTTGAAATAAAATAAACTCTTTTTATGCCTGACATTCATCTAATATTATTGAAAAAATGTTTCTTTCAATTAACTATGATGAATTATCATCATACTATGTGACAAGCGAAAGAAAGTAAGCTTTTTTTAACAGCCTTAATTTTTTTAGATAAATGGTCAAATATATAAAGCTAATTATTTAATTTTAAATATTTTTTAATTAATTTTTCTGTTGCAAAACACTGTTAATATATTACAAAGACACCACAAAATGTGCAAAAGTTCCCCATCAGTTGTTTCTAATATCAGACTTGTAAAAATAAATGTTTAATACCAAATTTTAAGGAGTTTTTTATGCGTACTTTAGCACTTGCAACATTAATGATCGGAGCTGCACTTAGCCCAAGACTTTTTGCTCATGAGACTGAAAACTTGAACTATAATATTGTGAATATCCAAGCCGATGCAGCACGCCAAGTTGCCAATGATGAAATGCGTGCTGTGCTTTATATTGAAAGAAGCAATAAGCAACCCGCAGAGCTTTCGAATCAAATCAATCAATTAATGAATCAAGCGCAAGCTATTTCACGTAAATACACACAAGTAAAAGTCGAAACGGGTGCTCAAAGCACTTACCCTATTTACGACAATGATAATAATAAGTTAAAAGAATGGCGAGCGCGCGCAGAAATCCAAATTGAAAGTAAAGACTTTAAAGCAGCAAGCCAGTTGATTAGTGAACTACAACAGAGCTTTCAGACTCAATCGATTAGTTTTAGCGTATCTGACGAACAACGTAAAAAAGTTGAAAATGAACTAATGATTGAAGCTTCTAAAAACTTTCAGCAACGCGCACAAGCGATTACCCAAGCTTGGAATAAAACGCAATATAATCTTGTCAGTTTAAATTTAAATACAAGTAATTATTTCCCTCAACCAATGATGCGTGGTGGTATGGCAAAATTTGCGATGGCTGAGGCAGCTCCAGCACAAGACATGGCGGCTGGTGAATCCAAAATCACGGTTAGCGCCAATGGGTCGATTCAGTTTAAATAAATTCGTAGGAGCGTATCACATACGCTCTCCTAACATTTATTTTTTTAACGGCAAGGCATATTTAAAAATACGTCCGACAACTTCACCAAATTGCTTTACAAAGCTGGCATTGTTGTAATTCAAACCATATTTTTTACAAACCGCTTCAACTTTTGGTGCAATTTGGCGATAACGGCGTGCAGGAATATCTGGGAACAAATGATGTTCAATTTGATGGCTCAAATGTCCTGTCAAAATATGAAATGCTTCCGAGCCAGTCAAATTGGATGAACCACGAATTTGACGCATGTACCAATGACCGCGACTTTCATTCTGTAAAACAGTTTTTGGGAAGACCTCAGCATCTTTAGTAAAATGACCACAAAAAATAATACTAAAAGTCCAAATATTACGAATCCCATTAGCAACTAAATTTCCAGTAAAAACTGGGATCGCTGAAGGTCCTGCAATCAATGGAAAAAATACATAATCTTTAAAAAGTTGCTTCGCTATTTTTTTCTGCGCTGGTTGCCATTCTCGTTTAAATTGCGCCATTGATTTACGCTTATAAATCACTTTGCCGAGTTCAAGATTTTGAATTGCGACGCCCCATTGGAATAATAAGCTAAACGGTACGATATACATCGGTTGAATTAAAGTAAACTTTGTCCAACGTTGTTCGGGAAATAAACGAAATACACCATAACCCACATCATCATCCATACCTTTCACATTGGTATAGGTATGGTGCTTATAGTTATGGGTTTGTCGCCAATTATCTGAGGTTCCAACGGTATCCCATTCGTAAGTCTGACCATTAAATTTTGGATCATTCATCCAGTCATATTGTCCATGCATCACATTATGACCTAACTCCATGTTTTCCATAATTTTGGCAAAACCCAATAGCCCCGTTCCTAATAACCATGCAGGCGGAAACCATCCTGCAAACAACAAAGCTCGTCCGAGTAAGCTGCTATAACGGATTGAGGAATAAACACGGCGAATATACTTCGCATCTTTTTCGCCTAAGTCATCTAATACTTCTTGCTTGATCTGATCTAATTCTCGAGCAAAAGCATCTAATTCTGAAGCAGTTAAATCACGATTTTTTGGATTTTTAAAATATTCAATTTTAACAGGCATATTCATAATTAATTTCTCATTTATAGATCAATCACTAGATCAGACTGAGCGGAATTTACACAAATTTTTAATAGTTGAGCAGGTTCATGATTCGCTGAACCATTCAACAAATTCTTCGTTGAGCCTTGTGCTTTAGTGCAGGCGCATTTATTACAAATGCCCATACGACAACCATGATTAGGTTTAATCCCTTGATGTTCCAAACTAGAAAGAATGGATTGCCCTTTAGGTATCGCAACCGTTTTGTTGGATTGAGTCAATCTCACATTTATAAAACCAGTTTCCGAAGCATCCACATCAAATTGGCTTAAACTAAAAGCCTCGGTTTGAAGCAAAGCAGCACAAGAAAATAATTTTTCTGCTGTACTCACAAAACCCGATGGACCACAGGCATATACAGTGGTTTCATTTAAAGCTGAAATTTGATCAACATAACTCTGGTTCAAGCGTTGATCTTGTTCTTGGGTATAAAAAATTTGATAACTGAAATGAGGAAAGTTTTCCGCTGTTTCTTTGAAATATTCAGCATAAGCTGCATCGGCTTGAGTTTTCACCCAATACATCAACTGTAAAGATGTCGTCGAAAACTGTTTAGTTTGACTCAAACTTTCGATCAGGCTCAGCATCGGCGTAATGCCGCTACCTGCTGCAAGTAATAACAGGTTAGGAGTTTGAATATGCTGCTGCATATCGCCATAAGGTTGCCCTAAATAGACAATATCCCCTACTTTAGCTTGCTCAACCAACCATGAACTCACCAAACCTTGATCAACTTTTTTGACGGTTAAACAGAGATGATCTGCATCTAATTGCATCAAGCTATACGTGCGTTCGTAATGACGCCCTGCTATTTCAACGGTGACAGGATGATGTTGTCCTGCTGCGCCGCGTTGTACATGACGATTGCATTGCAAAATAAGACTTACCGTATCTTTAGCTACCGTTTGTTTTTTTACAACTTTAGCGAGTGATTGATTCAAAGACCACAGTGGATTGATTTTTTGTAGCCAAAAATTGGCATCATGGTTCGTAATTACGCTTTGGGCTATTGAATTGAATAGAGAAATTCTCTTTTCGACTGCTTGCATGAGCGGGAACTCTGATCATTTTTTAATTATTATACATGTGTATATATATTTGTATATATATTCGTATAATAATTTACATTTCCCAAGTAGTCAGACAATCGCTATAATCCCGAGTAGCTTACTTATATTTTGAAAATAATGGTTCAGTCTTCTACTTTTTTACCGCTCGGTCATGACACACTAAATGAACAAGATGTCATTGCTATGAAATCTCCTGTACGTTCGGTTGGTAGAAAAGCAACCATTACCAAAGAAGAACTTTTTCAGGCGACACTAAATTTAATTGGCCCACAAAAAAGTATTGCATCTTTGAGCTTACGTGAAGTAGCGCGTGAAGCAGGCATTGCACCAAATAGTTTTTATCGACATTTTAAAGATATTGATGAACTGGCTATCGCTCTGATCGATCGTGCAGGTTTGGTATTACGTAAAATCATTCGCGAAGCGCGTTTGCAGGCATCTATGCAGCAAAGCATTATTCGAAGTTCAGTTGAAGTTTTCATTCAACAGCTCGATGCCGATGAAGGTTATCTCAGCTTATTATTACGTGAAGGATATACGGGCTCAACCTCATATAAACTCGCTGTAGACCGTCAGCTAAATTTCTTTCAGCAAGAATTACAAGAAGACCTGATTCGCCTAGAACAAATGAATAATAGTAAAATCAGTCATGCTGACATTGCGGCTAAAGCGATTACCCAATTGGTATTCAATATGGGCGCAAAAGTGATTGATTTACCTGCTGAACAACGAACTGACGTTGCAGAGCAAACCATGGTAATGATTCGTATGATTTTAGAAGGTGCTCGTCATTTTGATAAAATGGAAATTGATTAAGCAATTTCATCAGCATAGACTATCGTCATTAAGCATATATCTTTGTCATTTATCATAACTACAAGCAAATTTAGGCATACAGATCATGACCCTTCTCAATGACCGTCAAAGCATCATCGCTAGTTTTATTCTGATGTTTTTATTTTTAATGATGGTCATTCCCCTGCATTTGTTGCCTAGTTTTTTTGCAGGTTTCTTGATTTTCGAAATTATTAACAGTCTAAGCTCAATTGTTGAAAAACATATTGATGGACAACGTGCGCGTATCTTTATCAGTATTATTCTTGGAATTTTGACCACATTTTTGATTGGATTTTTTATTACTAGTTTAATTAGCTTTGTGATCTATGATTTAAAAGGAACAGGTCTTAACTCGTTTAACTTTAAGATTGATCAAACTCTCATTAAATTCCAAGCTGAAATGAGTCAATATGTCCCTGGTTATCTTCCTCATAGTGTTGCAGATATCAAGAATCAGATTTTGTCCTTCATCAAGAATAATATTTCGATTGTTAAAAATACAGGTACCGATATTCTGCATAACTTAGCGACCATGCTGATCGGTTTAATTGTAGGTATCTTGGTTTCAATTCAGAACTTTAAGCAGCACGCACCACAACCTGTCTTTAAAGCTGCTATTTTACATCGTATTCAGAAGCTTTCGATTTCATTTAAAAATGTCGTCTTTGCTCAAGTAAAAATCTCTTTAATCAATACAGCACTATTTATCATTTTTATTTTTATCGTTTTGCCTCTATTCCATATCCATTTACCTTTTGCTAAAACACTGACTATTTTGACCTTCATTTTTGGTCTTTTACCTATTATTGGTAACTTAATTTCTAATACTTTAATTATTATGGCTGGCTTAACCATTTCACTCTCAGTAGCAGCCATCGCTTTAGCATATTTAGTCATCATTCATAAACTTGAATATTTCGTAAATGCAAAAATCATTGGTACAAAAATTAATGCAAGTGCATGGGAAGTACTTTTGGCTATGCTCATTTTTGAATCGATTTTCGGATTAAGTGGCTTAATCGTTGCACCGATTTTTTACGCTTACATTAAATTAGAATGCAAAGATGCTGGTTTGATCTGAATTATATTTGAATAGCCACCGATTTTGTAGACACCTTTTAGTTAGATAAAATGGCTAATTAACGAGGTGCTTATGAGCAGTAAAC